>CAIYFE010000221.1 GCA_903925445.1 uncultured Burkholderiales bacterium
GTTCGATAACGGTTTAGAAAAAGCCGTGGGCTACGTGTTGCCTTTGAGCGCACGCGAGCCCGACTTGGCAGGCCCTCGTTGGCAGACTGGCCCTTGGTTTGTGCGCGACGAACGCCTGTACCTGATGCCAGGCGACTCGCCCATGGGCTATCGACTGCCTTTGGATTCCCTGCCTTGGGCGAGCAAAACCGATGTGCAATACCCCATCGACCAAGACCCCTTTGCACCGCGTGCCCCCTTGCCGCACGCCGCAGCCATCAAGGCGCAGTTCGCGCCCCATGCCCGTTTTTCGCAGTACCCCAGCGCCCCGCTGCCCGTCAGCGCAACGGAGCAAGCCGCTGTCCCGAGCAAATTTGAATCCGCCCATTGGCTCACGCGCACTGCACTTTGCGTGGAAGTGCGCGATCCTGCACGCAGCAACGGCCCGGGCGCTGAATTCGCCGATGACAACACGCCCAAGCGTGGCGTCATGTACGTGTTCATGCCGCCTTTGACCCGTCTGGAAGACTACTTGGAATTGCTGGGAGCCCTAGAAGCCACGGCGCAAACGCTGAACATGCGCATCGTGCTCGAAGGCTATCCACCGCCCCGCGATCCGCGTCTGAAAATCTTGCAAGTCACGCCCGACCCCGGCGTGATTGAAGTCAACATTCACCCCGCCAACAATTGGCGAGAGTTGGTCGATCACACCGAGTTCTTGTACCAAGCCGCCTTTGAAACCCGCTTGTCGGCCGAAAAATTCATGACCGATGGTCGTCACACAGGAACGGGAGGCGGCAACCATTTGGTTTTGGGGGGCGCCACAGCGGCAGACAGTCCGTTTCTACGCAAACCCGAGTTGTTGGCCAGTTTGATTTTGTATTGGCACAACCACCCTTCCCTGAGCTACTTGTTCAGCGGCATGTTCATTGGGCCAACCAGCCAAGCGCCTCGGGTGGATGAAGCACGCAACGACCAAATTTATGAACTCGAAATTGCCCTGCGGGAAATTCATCGCAACCGCGAGCGCTACGGCGCTGACATGCCGCCGTGGCTGGTCGATCGCAGCTTGCGCAACATCTTGATCGACGTCACGGGCAACACCCATCGATCTGAGTTTTGCATTGACAAAATGTATTCCCCCGACGCCAGCACGGGTCGATTGGGTTTGCTTGAACTGCGTGCGTTCGAAATGCCTCCGCATGCCCGCATGAGCGTGGTGCAGCAACTCTTGTTGCGCGCCTTGGTGGCGCGTTTTTGGCGTGCGCCCTACCAAGCCCGCGCCACGCGCTGGGGCACCGAGTTGCACGACCGTTTCATGTTGCCCTACTTCATCAAGGCCGACTTTGACGATGTGCTGACCGAGCTGGGCGACGATGGCTTTCATTTCGATCCCGCTTGGTTTGCGCCGCATTTTGAATTCCGCTTCCCGCGTGTTGGAGAGTTGGTGACCCAAAACATGCGTTTGTCGCTGCGCAATGCACTGGAACCTTGGCACGTGATGGGCGAAGAAAACGGCGGCGGTGGCACCGTGCGTTATGTGGACTCTTCGCTGGAACGCATTGAAGTCCATGTCAACGGACTCAACCCGAGCCGACACACCGTCACCGTCAACGGGCGCGCTTTGCCGCTTCAACCCACCGGCAATGTGGGCGAATTTGTAGCCGGCGTGCGCTACCGCGCTTGGGCGCCTTCCTCTGCCTTGCATCCCACAATTGGCACCCACGTGCCTTTGACCTTTGACATTGTGGACACCTGGATGAAACGTGCCATTGGCGGATGCCAATACCATGTAGCGCATCCCGGAGGTCGCAGTTACGACACCTTCCCCGTGAACGCCTACGAAGCCGAAAGCCGTCGACTGGCAAGATTTTTCACCATGGGGCACACACCCGGCGTGCAAAAAATCCAAGACGTGACAGCGGAGTTGGTCGCCAGCCCAGAATTCCCGTTCACCCTGGATTTGCGGCGCTGATGTGTGACGGTGAGACAATGCACCCATTGTGTCTACCCCCACCTCAGCCTCTCAGCCGTCAAGCCAAGAAACCCGTCTGGTGGACGTGGTGAAGGATTGGGTCCATCCCGCCAGCAGTGGCCACTTTGATGAACTCCAAGGCCGCCTTGCGCAAGACGACCAAGCCTTTGCGCTTGAACCCGTGTGGCAAAGCTTTTTTGAGCATTTGGGCACCAGCCGCGCCGAAGATCTGAACCGACGCAACCAAATCTTGACGCGCCAAGTGCGCGACAACGGCATCACCTACAACGTCTATGCCAACCCCAACAGTCCGCAGCGCCCTTGGGCGGTGGATTTGTTTCCACTCATCATCACGCCTCACAGTTGGCAACAAATTGAAGAGGGCGTGATCCAACGCGCACGATTGCTCGAGCGCATCATGAACGACGTGTATGGCGAGCAACATTTGATTCGCCAAGCCTTGATTCCAGCCGCCTTGGTGCAAGGTCATCCGGGTTACTTGCGCGCCATGCATGGCATCGAGCCCGTGGGGGGCAACCATTTGCACATTGCTGCCTTTGATTTGGCACGAGGCCCAGAAGGCCAATGGTCGGTGGTGTCGCAACGCACCCAAGCGCCTTCTGGACTCGGTTATTTGTTAGAAAACCGTTTGCTCATCTCGCAGCAATTTCCCCAGGCTTTTGAAGGCTTGCGCATCCAGCGTTTGGCCGCGAGCTATCGCCACTGGATTGCCTCGCTCAAGCAACACAGCCCAGCGGGCGAAAACGCCCATGTCGCCTTGCTCACGCCAGGCCCCTACAACGAAACTTATTTTGAACACGCTTACTTAGCGCGTTATTTGGGCTTGTCTTTGGTCGAAGGTGGCGATTTGACCGTGCGCGACGAGCGATTGTTTTTGCGCACCTTGCGCGGTTTGGAGCCCGTGCATGTGCTCATCAAGCGCATGGACGACGAATTTTTAGACCCCTTGGAATTGCGTGCCGACTCTACCTTGGGCATTGCGGGTCTGCTCCAGGCCATTCGTGCGGGGCATGTGGTCGTGGCCAACTCGCCCGGATCGGCATTTTTAGAGTCGCCTGCTCTGCTGGGCTTTTTACCCGCACTGAGCGAAGCCTTGCTTGACGAAGAGCTGCTCATGCCAGCTTTGGACACATGGTGGTGCGGGGAAGCAGCCGCGATGACTTCGGCGCTCACGCATTTGGAGCACACAGTCATCAAGCCCACGTATCCGCAATCGCACTTCAATGCGGCGCTGGGCTTTAACTTGTCGGCGTCCCAACGCGACGAATGGGCTGGACGCATCAGCCGCCATCCGGACGCCCATTGTTTACAGGCTTACACGCCCTTGGCGCAAATTCCCACTTGGTTGGATGAGGCACAAGCCGTGGTGCCGCGCTCTTTCATGTTGCGCGTGTTTGCCTTGCGCGATGGCACCAATTCTTGGCGCGTTCTGCCCGGCGGCTTGGCACGCATTGCACCCGCCCATGCGCAAATTGCTTCGATGCAAAGCGGAGGCAGCAGCGCCGATGTGTGGGTGCAAACCCATGCCCCTGTCGATCGCACCACGTTGCTAACCCAACCCAGCAATGCCAGCGAATGGTCGCCCCGCAAACGCATTGTCACCAGCCGCGCAGCAGAAAACCTGTACTGGCTGGGTCGCTACAGCGAACGTTGCGAAAACTCGGTGCGCTGGGTCAAGTTGTGCCTGGAGGCGCTGAACAACCAAGAACCCGTCTCAGAAACGACGTGGCAATGGATGCACCAACTCAGCCAAAACCAAGGCCTGATTCCCCCCCACGTGCCACGCCGAATGCTAGAGCGCACCTTGTTGGCCAGCTTGGATCAAGACGCGCACACCACCAGCGTGGGCTACAACTTGAGGTCGTTGCGACAAGCAGCTTCGTCCTTGCGCGATCGTTTGTCGAGCGAGCAATGGGGCGTGATCGAGCGTTGCGTGGAGCACTTCAACCAAGAATGCCAACACATGCTGTCGCACCCAGAGTTCTCAGCGGTGCAAGCCATTCAGCTTCTAGAAGCCACCAGCTCGTCCTTGGCCGCCATCACCGGCGCACAAACTGACCGCATGACGCGTGACGATGGCTGGCAATTGCTGAGCATTGGTCGACACATTGAGCGCCTGGCCTTTTTGTCAGAGTGCTTGACCTTGAGCGTCAACTTGGGCGCTTTGAACGACCCCATTCACAGCTCGCACTTTGCGGCCTTGTTGGCGGTGTTTGACAGCACCATCACGTTCAACGCGCAATTTCAGCTGCACCGCGAACTGCCGCCTTTGCTGTCGTTGTTGGTGCTCGACCCAGACAATCCCCGCTCTTTGGCTTGGGTGACGCGTGCTTTGCGGGCGCGTTTGTCCAAATTGGCCGACACCCCCATCGGTGAGCCCGACGCCTTGGCGCAGCAAGTGCCCAAGCTCAGCCTGGACTTGCAAACGCTTTGCAGCCGCAATGGCGATCAACAGCTGACGCATTTGCAAACCACCTTGGCGCAATGCACGCAAGCGGCGTGGCAAGTGTCTGATGCGCTCACGGCGCGCTATTTCAGCCACACGTTGGATGCCGACAGCATTGGTATTTGAGGCATGAAACTCGACATCCATCACCGCACCACTTATGCGTATTCGCCGCAAGTCAACACGGCGCAACACATCGCGCATTTGTTGCCGCGCAGCACCCTGGCGCAGACGGTGGAAATCGCGAGCTTGTCCATCGATCCTGCCCCCGCGCAATGCAGCCATTCGGTGGACGCATTTGGCAACCAGCGCTCGTTTTTTTCAATTCCAACCGCACACACTGAACTCAGTGTGACCGCGCACAGTCGCATCCAAACCCACCCCAGCACCCTGACCGACGCCGAATTGAAAGACTTGGCACACGAGTCGCTGCCTTGGGAAAAATTGCGCGAACGTTTTTGCTACCACGCTGGCGCCGCATGGGATGAGGCACAAGAATTTGTGTTTGCCTCGCCCTATGTTCAGCCCCATGCCGAATTTGCCAACTACGCGCGCAAGAGCTTTGGCCCCAATCGCCCCGCTTTGCAAGCGGCTTGTGATTTGATGAGCCGCATTCATCAAGACTTTGAATACGCCAGCTTGAGCACCGACATTCACACCACCGCGCGGCAAGCCTTGGCGCAACGACGTGGTGTTTGCCAAGACTTTGCGCACATTTTGCTGAGTTGTTTACGCACTTTGGGACTGGCGGCTCGTTACGTCAGCGGGTATTTGTTGACGCACCCGCCCGAAGGACAACCCCGCTTGATTGGCAGCGATGCGTCCCACGCCTGGGTATCGATTTATTTGCCAGATGCAGGTTGGTTTGACTTGGATCCCACCAACAATCGTTGGGGCATTCATTCACCTGGCCAAGACTACGCCTGCGTTGCCTGGGGACGCGACTTTGGCGATGTCTCGCCCGTGCGCGGCGTCATCCACGGCGGCGCCAGGCACACGCTGCAAGTCGCTGTCACGGTCACGCCCCTTTAAAATCCAAGTCCAATTCAAAAGGACTTTTCATGAGCGTTTACAACAAACTCAAAGAGCTGCAGATCGAACTGCCCCCCGTTGCCACGCCTGCGGCGGCTTATGTGCCGTTTGTGCAAACGGGTTCCTTGGTTTTTTTGAGTGGCCACATTGCCAAAAAA
>CAIYFE010000222.1 GCA_903925445.1 uncultured Burkholderiales bacterium
GTTGACATCGCCGCGCAAGTGTTTGGATGCCATCACGTCATACGCGCCGCCATAAGCTTTGCGCGTGATGACGGTGATTTGTGGCACCGTGCATTCGGCGTAGGCGTAGAGCAATTTTGCGCCATGTTTGATGATGCCGCCGTACTCTTGCGAGGTTCCTGGCATGAAGCCTGGCACATCCACAAATGTGACGACGGGAATATTGAAGGCATCGCAAAAACGCACAAAACGCGCGGCTTTGATGGAACTCTTGATGTCCAAACAGCCGGCCAACACCAAGGGTTGGTTGGCCACAATGCCCACAGTTTGACCGTCCATGCGTGCAAAACCAATGAGGATGTTTTTAGCGTAATCAGGTTGCAGCTCAAAGAAATCGCCATCGTCCACGGTTTTGACGATCAGCTCTTTCATGTCATAAGGCTTGTTGGGGTTTTCGGGCACCAAGGTGTCAAGCGACAAGTCCATGCGATCGATCGCATCACCGCCACGACGCACCGGCGCTTTTTCTTTGTTGTTCAAAGGCAGGTAGTTGAACAAACGACGCAACATGAGCAAGGCTTCGACATCGTTTTCAAACGCCATGTCGGCCACGCCGCTTTTGGTGGTGTGGGTCAATGCGCCACCCAACTCTTCAGCGGTCACTTCTTCGTGCGTCACGGTTTTGACCACTTCAGGGCCGGTCACAAACATATACGACGTGTCTTTGACCATGAAAATAAAGTCGGTCAACGCAGGCGAGTACACCGCGCCGCCAGCAGAAGGCCCCATGATCATGCTGATCTGTGGAATCACCCCTGAAGCCATGACGTTGCGCTGAAACACATCGGCATAACCGCCCAGCGAGGCCACGCCTTCTTGAATACGCGCGCCACCTGAATCGTTCAAACCAATAACGGGGGCGCCCACCTTCATGGCTTGGTCCATGATTTTGCAAATCTTCTCGGCATGGGTTTCAGACAACGCACCGCCGTACACCGTGAAGTCTTGGCTGAACACAAACACCAAACGGCCATTGATCATGCCGTAGCCCGTGACCACACCGTCACCTGGAATTTTGTTGTCGCCCATGCCAAAGTCGGTGCAGCGGTGCTCGACAAACATGTCCCACTCTTCGAAGGTGCCTTCGTCGAGCAGCACCTCAATGCGCTCCCGCGCCGTGAGCTTGCCTTTGGCGTGTTGCGCGTCAATGCGCTTTTGACCGCCACCCAAGCGAGCCGCAGCGCGCTTTTTTTCGAGTTGTTCGATGATGTCTTGCATGGTTGCTCTCTCTTTACTCCAAAAAAATTTAACTCTCAGCGCTTCGCGGCATAAGCGTTGAGCAATTGACGGGCTGCGGTCGAAGCGGCCAACTGCCCGGATGCCACTTGTAGACCTAGCTCAGGCAGCAAGGTTTGAACGGTGGGTTGAGAACGAAACGCCTGCTTCAACCCCGCATCAATGCGCTCCCACATCCACGACAAGGCTTGGTGTTGGCGACGCAGCGCCAGCTTGCCATGGGTGGTTTGCAATTGTTTGAATTCACACACCGCTTGCCAAAACGCGTCAACACCTTGGTTCA
>CAIYFE010000223.1 GCA_903925445.1 uncultured Burkholderiales bacterium
AGTTGGCCGCGTTTGGGATGACGGTGCACGCCATGCGTGAAGCTGGCGAGTTCCGTTGGATTTAATTGCGAGCGAGACACATGACCCTCAAAAAAATTGCAGTGGTAGGCGCCGGTTTTTCTGGCGCCGTGATTGCCCGCGAGTTGGCCCTGCAGGGCTTCAGCGTGGATGTGTTTGACACCCGAGACCACGTGGCTGGCAACTGCCACACGGCGCGCGATGCACAAACAGGTGTCATGGTGCATGTTTATGGGCCGCATATTTTTCACACCAGCAACGAAACCGTCTGGAACTACATTCAACAGTTCGATCGGTTCATGCCCTTCACCAACCGAGTCAAGGCCCAATATGCAGGGCGGGTTTACTCCTTGCCCATCAACCTGTTGACCATCAACAGTTTCTTTGGCAAAACCTTTTCTCCTTCACAGGCCAAAGACTTCATGGCTTCCATTGGGGATGCGTCGATCCAAGACCCGCAGACCTTTGAAGAGCAGGCTTTGCGATTTGTGGGCAAAGATTTGTACGAGGCTTTTTTCAAGGGCTACACCCAAAAGCAATGGGGCCTGTCGCCTGCTGAGTTGCCCGCGAGTATTTTGAAGAGATTGCCCATACGCTTTAATTACGACGACAACTATTACGCCAGCAAGTACCAAGGCATTCCGATGCATGGCTACAGCGCGATTGTTGAAAAGATGCTGGATCACCCCAGCATCCACGTGAGCTTAGGCACTGCCTTTGATCGGTCGAATGCGCACGAATACCAGCATGTGTTTTACAGCGGCCCCATTGATGCGTGGTTCGACTACTCACAAGGGCGGTTGGGCTACCGCACCTTGGACTTCAAGCCTGAGCGCCACGAGGGCGATTACCAGGGCAATGCGGTGATCAACTACTGCGATGAGTCCACGCCGTGGACGCGTATCTCCGAGCACAAGCATTTCGCACCATGGGAAGAGCACGCGCAAACGCTGATCTACAAAGAGTACAGCCGTTTGTGCGCGAACGATGACATTCCCTACTACCCCATTCGCATGGTCAAAGAAAAGTTGCAGCTCTCTTCTTATGTGGACCTTGCCAAGCAAGAAAAGAATGTGACTTTCATCGGCCGCTTGGCTACCTATCGCTACCTGGACATGCATGTGACGATCGCGGAAGCCCTGGATGCCGCGCAATGTTTTCTCTCAGCCAATGCCAAACATGAACGCATGCCTGCGTTTGTGGTGGATCCACTCGGACAATAAGTGCGATGAGCATGTTCAAAAAAATATTGGTGATGTGTCCCGGTGGCGCTGTCACGGGTGGGCCTGAAGCCTTGCACCATTTGGTTCACCTGCTTCGCGGCTTGGGGCTAGACGCGTACATGGTGTACACGCCTGAAGGCAAGACCTTTGAGACGCCCGAGGCTTACAAGGGCTTCAACGTCAAGGTGGGTGAGTATGAAGACGCTCCGGGCAACCTGATCATCTTCCCGGAGGTCGAGCCCATGAAAGCTTTGGCTGTCCAACATGCCAAGGCGGCGATGTGGTGGTTGTCGCTCGATAACTTTCTAGAGCGCCGTCACGTCAACCGTGTGCGCGACTTTGTGCGCTACTGGAAGGGCGTGATCAAAGGGCGCAGGCCGCGTCTTGGCGTTGTGGCATTGAAGGACATCATTCACTTCTCCCAAAGCCATTACTCGGGCGAATATTTGGCAAGCAAAGGCATAGCTTTCACCAACTTTTTTGAACCCATCAACGAGCGCTTTTTAGATCCTCAACTCGACCCAGGAGTGAGTGGGCGGGTGGACGAAATTTTGTACAACCCCAGCAAAGGGAAAAAGCTCACCAGTCAATTGATCGCGCGTTATCCGCAGTACAAATTCACGCCGCTCAAAGGTTTTAGCCGTGAGGATCTCTCAAAGAAGTTTGCAACGGCCAAAATCTACATCGACTTTGGGCACCACCCAGGGCGAGACCGTTTGCCGCGCGAAGCGGCGATGCATGGTTGTTGCGTGGTCACGGGGCAATTGGGGGCGGCGCAGAATTCGGTAGATATTCCAATTGCAGACAGTTACAAGCTCGACAGTTTCGCCCCGGATTTTGAGCGTCAATTCGGCGCTTTGGTGAACGACATCTTTGAGCATTTTGAAGTGCACCATGCCCGCTTTGCGTCTTACCGCGCGCGGATCATGACGGAGCCTCAAACCTTTCAGAGCCAAATTGCCGCTTACTTTTGTCCTTGACGCGCCTGTTCAAGGGGCTGAGTGGTGACCCATCAGAAAAGAAACCTAAGACATGAAACATTTAGATTTGGGCTGTGGCAGCAATCCTCAAAACCCCTACGGCGCCGATGAATTGTTCGGGGTAGACATTTACCCAGGTGTCACCGAATTGGGGCCGAATTTTCGGTGCGCCAATTTGGCGGTCAATGCCTTGCCTTATGAAGACAACTTTTTTGACTCGGTGTCTGCCTTTGATGTGCTGGAGCACATCCCGCGCCAAGCCATTGATTTTCAAAGCGGAGAGGTCAAGTTGCCTTTTATCCGCTTGATGGAAGAGGTCTGGCGCATCTTGAAGCCCAACGGGCTCTTTTATGCGTTCACGCCTGCCTATCCATCAAACCAGGCGTTTCAAGACCCCACGCACGTCAACTTTATCTCCAGCGAGACCCACACATATTTTTGCGATGAAGATGCCTATGCCAAGCGCTACGGATTCAAAGGGCAGTTTAAGGCGGTTGAAGTGGAGTGGATGTATTCCACCTACGCCAAAACCGCCAAGCGCAGTTGGAAAATCGCATTGAAGAACTGGCACAAACAACACATCAAACCAGGACGCAGTCACTTGGTTTGGCAACTCAAGGCGACAAAACCATGACCCTCCTCGTGACCGGCTGCGCCGGCTTCATCGGCAGCAATTTTGTTCACACCTGGTTGGCCAGCTCAGATGAGACCCTCGTCAACCTCGACAAGCTCACCTACGCAGGCAATTTGGCCAACCTCGCGTCGCTCAAAGACGACCCGCGCCATGTGTTTGTGCAAGGCGACATTGGCGACCGTGAATTGGTGGCGCAACTCTTG
>CAIYFE010000224.1 GCA_903925445.1 uncultured Burkholderiales bacterium
CCATGGAATGAGGCCTCGATGGCTTCAAAGATACCCATTTGTTGCGCTGCGCTTGCGTGCTCTAAAACAGATACGCATGAGATGTGAGTCGGGTTGTATTTTTCAATCAAAGTGGAGAGCGTGTTTTTATCGGCGAGTCCTTTTTCAAGTATCAAATTAGGAGTGTCGTAACCCTCCATAGCCCCTAGATTTTCATCGACCACAATGACTTTGACACCCGCACTGAGAATCGATCTGGCAAAAATTCCTACGCCTGTGGTTGGCGACCCGCCTCCGATGTCAATCAATACGGAGTCGGGTTTTAAATCCAGCATCTCAATAGAAATCAAATATTCCCAATACCTCTGAGAAATCTTTCCGCCCCCATAGACTCGGCCATCCCACTCTGTTGGGCACTCGCGGGTGCCGTGATTGCTCCAAAGCGTTGCTTTGATTTTTTCTGTAACCGACATGTGAGTTGTACCTTGAGTGTTGTTGAATGCCATGGACGGTATGGCTTTTCAAATCAAGGTAAATATTAACCCATGTTATTAAATATCAATTAGAGAATACGGAAATAATAACTACTATGTTTATAAAATTGCCAAACGCCGACCCTTCACCAAAGCTTTGTAGCTTTGTCCAAATGCTGTAAGAGGCGAGCACTTCATCAACCGTTGAAATTCAAATACGCTTTGACAAACATATAAACAGAAACACACGCCAATAAAGCAGCAAAGCCTCGTTGCACTTGCCACGACTTGAGTTGTCGTGACACCCGCCGCCCTGCAAGCATGCCGGCCACCATGGCGGCAACAAAACTGCTGGTTTCAACCCAAGGTATTTCTGCCCCGGCCAACACCGCATTGATGACACCCCCACTGCCCACCAGCGTGATGACAAACAGCGATGTGGCCACAATGCCATGCAAGGCCAAGTGGGTAAAACGGCGCATGAGCGGAACAATCAAAAAGCCACCGCCCACGCCCAGCAAGCCCGTCATCAATCCGGTCAATGCGCCAATCGAGGCGAGGATGAGCGCGGCCACCGGGGTCCACACAAATTTACCGGTTTGCTCGTGGATGAACGCCAAGCGCAACGCATCTTCTTCGTTTTGGGTGCCCCCCAGTTTGGACTGCTGATAAAAACGCCAAGACACCACCAGCATGAGGGCAGCAAATCCGCCCAGCAAAATGAATTGGGGCAACACATGCGCCCAGCTTTGCCCAATGCGGGTCACGGGCACACCGCACATCGCCATCAAAATGGCGGCCTTGTAACGCACAAGGCCGTGCCTGAACCCGTCCATTGCACCCACCGCAGCACCCGAGGCCACGGCAATCAAGGCCACTGGGGCGGCTTGTTGCATGGTCCAATGCATACCGGCCACCAACACCGGAACGGCCAAAATGCCACCGCCCGCGCCCGTCAACCCCATGATGGCGCCAATGAAGACGCCCAATACCACCACAAGCAAGCTCACCCTGATTCCTTTTTATTGATCGGTCATTTCGGGCTGTGCAAACCACTCTTTGCCCTTGAGCATGGCGCGCCAGTACACAGGCGGCAAGATTCTTTCTTTCAAGTACCAAGCCAGTGTGGAAGGCCGCGTGCCATTGATGAACCATTGCGGGAAAGTCGGCGCCACCTTGCCGCCATAGGTGAATTCGGCCAACACGATTTTTCCGATTTCCACCGTCAATGGGCACGAACCGTAGCCATCGTATTGCACCGTGCGAGTGAACAGCCCTTTTTGCGCCAACACGTTGTGCGCCACCACGGGCGCTTGTTTGCGAGCCGCCGCAGCGGTTTTGGCGTTGGTGGTGTTGGTCACATCGCCCAAGCCAAAGATGTTGGGGTATTTTTTGTGTTGCAGTGTGGCGGG
>CAIYFE010000225.1 GCA_903925445.1 uncultured Burkholderiales bacterium
CAAGTCTTGTTCTTTGAGAGCGATGAAGTGTGCGAAACCTCTTACCGCGACCGGGGCGGCAAATACCAAGGCCAAGTGGGCGTGACCCTGCCCAAAACCTGATCTAAAACCTGTTTTCAGGTCGAATCAGGCAGGGTGCGACAATACGCACCTGATATGACAAGTTCTTTTTCCAATTTGCAGCTGGCCCCCGCGCTAGCCCGAGCCGTGGCCGACATGGGCTACGAGTCGATGACCCCCATTCAAGCCCAGGCCATTCCCGTGGTCTTGACCGGCCAAGACGTGATGGGAGCCGCGCAAACCGGCACCGGCAAGACGGCTGCTTTTTCGCTGCCTTTGTTGCAGCGTTTGCTCAAACACGAAAACGCCTCCACCTCGCCCGCTCGCCATCCGGTGCGCGCTTTGGTGTTGCTGCCCACCCGAGAGCTGGCCGACCAAGTGGCACAGCAAATCAAACAATACGCGGTGCACACCCAATTGCGCAGCGCCGTGGTGTTTGGTGGCATGGACATGAAGCCACAAACCTTGGAGTTGAAAAAAGGCGTCGAGGTCTTGGTCGCCACGCCGGGGCGCCTGCTCGATCACATCGAAGCCAAAAACGTGGTGCTCAACCAAGTGGAATACGTGGTGCTGGACGAAGCAGACCGCATGTTGGACATTGGCTTTTTGCCTGACTTGCAGCGCATTTTGAGCTTCTTGCCCAAGCAGCGTACGACGCTGTTGTTCTCGGCAACTTTCTCGACCGAAATCAAACGCTTGGCAGGCAGCTACTTGCAAAACCCCGTCACGATTGAAGTTGCGCGACCCAACGAAACGGCGTCTACCGTGACGCAGCATTTCTACAGCGTCAATCCAGACGACAAATACCGAGCTTTGAAGCAGTTGGTGCGTCAAAGCGGCATCACCCAAGCATTTGTGTTTTGCAACAGCAAATTGGGTTGTGCGCGTTTGGCGCGCACCTTGGAACGAGACGGTTTTCGCACCAGCGCCTTGCACGGCGACAAAAGCCAAGATGAGCGTTTGAAAGCGCTGGAAGCGTTCAAAGCCGGGCAGGTGGACTTGCTGATTTGCACCGACGTGGCCGCGCGTGGCTTGGACATCAAAGATGTGCCAGGGGTGTTCAACTTTGACATTCCTTTCAACGCGGAAGACTACGTTCACCGCATCGGTCGCACAGGCCGTGCGGGCGCGTCAGGCGTGGCGATCAGCTTTGTCAGCCAGAGCGACCAACGCTTGGTGGTGGACTTGGAAAAACTTCTGAAATCCAAAATCAATTTGGAAGCGGTGGAGTTTGACGAAGACCGCCCACGCGAGCGCATCAACAAAGGCCGCCGCGCTTGGGGCGAGGACGATCCGCGCGATGTGATCGATGCGCCGCGCGAGGCGTCGCGCCCCGCCCGCGAACACTACCGCACGCCCAAAGTGGCGCACGATCCGTTTTTTGATCGCCCTTACGAGCCTGCGCAAGGCGATGCCACGGCGCTCAAAACCACGGCCGAACCTTTGCGCAAAAGCAGCAACATCAAGTCCAAACGCAAAGTGGCTGCTTTGTTCAAAAGCGAGGCTTGAGCAGTCAAGCCAGCGGATTTTGGGTTTGTTCGCAAGCCACGCTGATGCGCTCAGCCTGGCTGAAATTGGCGATGTTGGCATGCGGCAAACGCAGCGCACTCAGGCAACCGCCCCACACGCAGCCATCGTCCATGCACACCACGTCGTTGCGTTGGGTGGCGCTGAGCGTGGACCAATGCCCAAATGCGATCAGCACATCGCTCGTGCGCCGATGGGGCGCGTCAAACCAAGGCATCAAACCTTGGGGCGCGTTGTCTGCGCTTTCTTTGACCGAAAAATCCATCGCGCCTTGCGCATCGCAAAAACGCAAACGCGTGAGCGCATTGACGATGACGCGCAGCCGATCCGCACCTTGCAAATCGTCCTGCCAAACATTGGGCAAGCCGCCGTACATCTGCGGCATGAAGGCCGCCCAATCGGGGCTGCGCAGCACCGACATCACCTCTTGCGCAAGTTGCAAGGTTTGGGACGCGCTCCACTGCGGCAGCACACCCGCATGCACCATGAGCAAGCGACCGGTTTGCAGCGCCATCGATTGTTGACGCAACCAAAACAGCAGCGCGTCTCGGTCGGGCGCTTGCAACACGTCTTGCAGCGTGTCTTGCGAGTTGGCTTTGCGCACCCCCCGAGAGACAGCCAACGCGTGCAAATCGTGGTTGCCCAACAAACAATGGGCGCTGCCTGCCAAAGCCATCAAGCGGCGCAAGGTGGCGACGTTGTCAGGCCCACGGTTGATCAAATCGCCCAACACGTACAAGGTGTCGCGGCTGGTCGAGAAGTCAATTTTTTGCAACAAACGTTCCAAGGCTGTGTCACAGCCTTGCACGTCGCCGATCAAGTAAAGTGCCATCTGGCGATTGTCGCCAAGCTTTTTATCGAATTTGAAAATTCATGGATATTTTGTTGATTGTCGCGTTGACCTTGATCAACGGCGTTTTCGCGATGTCGGAGATGGCGCTGTCCTCCAGCCGCAAAGCGCGGCTGGCTGCCTTGCAAGAGGCGGGCGATTCAAGGGCGCAGTCGGCCTTGCGGTTGATGGATCAGCCCACGCAGTTTTTATCGACGGTGCAAATTGGCATCACCTCCATTGGCGTGCTCAACGGCATTGTGGGCGAGGCCGCTTTCAGCGATCACGTCTCGACGTGGCTGCTGGCGCAAGGCGTGTCAGCGCAAGTTGCCGGCGTGTTGGCCACCGCGCTGGTGGTGACCTTGATCACCTTCAGCACTATTTTGTTTGGCGAGTTGGTGCCCAAGCGCATTGGTCAGCTTTATCCTGAATCGGTGGCGCGCTGGACTGCGCCGCTGATGCTGGCTTTGGCCACCCTCACGCGCCCATTTGTTTGGTTGCTCTCCAACAGCACCAGCGCGATTTTGAATTTGCTGCGCGTGGACACCCGGGGCAGCCGCACGGTGACCGAAGAAGAAATCACCGCCAGCTTGGTCGAAGGCGTGGATGCCGGTGTGATTGAGCAGCACGAGCATCAAATGGTGCAAAACGTTTTCCATTTGGATGAACGCTTGCTCACCTCCATGATGGTGCCGCGTTCGGACATTGAATGGTTGGACGCCAAACTGACCGTGCCAGAAGCTTTGGCGCAGGTCGGTGCGCAAGGCGCGCATTCTTGGTATCCCGTGTGCCGAGGTGGCTTGGACGATGTGGTGGGCGCGGTCAGTGTGTCACGCTTGTTGGGGTTGAGCGCAAGCGCAAACACGACGGTGGACAGCTTGGCGCAGCCCGTTGCGTTTGTTCCGGAGACCTTGAGCGGGCTTGATTTGTTGGAGCAATTTCGCAAACCCGTGCAACGCGCCACCGCGCACGGTCGCATGGTGTTGGTGGTTGATGAATACGGCGTGGTGCAGGGCTTGATGACGCCACGAGATTTGTTAGAGGCCATCACCGGCGAGTTGCTGCAGGCCACCCCCACCGATGAAGCTTGGGCCACACCACGAGCCGATGGCAGTTGGTTGATCGACGGTCTGATGCCAGTAGCCGAATTCAAAGCTCGTCTACAAATACGCGACTTGCCGTTGGAAGATCGCGGCCTCTACAACACCGTGGCCGGTTTGTTCATGGCCTTGTGCGGCCATTTGCCGCAAGTGTCGGAACGCGTGGAATGCGAAGGCTGGACGCTGGAAGTCTTGGCTTTAGAGGGGCGTCGCATTGACAAATTGTTGGTCACGCCCTCGGTGACTCAACCCGAATGATGGCGCCTGCGGGTTTGCGCTGAAATGGCATTTGGTAAACCCAAACCGGTCTTCCGTCTGGGCTCTCGATCACCGCTTGGGCTTGCAGTTCGCGCGCTTCAAATTCCAAACTGACCAACCAAGCGCCTGCTCGCAGTTGTGATTCGGCTTTTTCTACGGCGCGAGGCATGGTTTCGGGGCGCTGGAACATGTAGACCAAGTCGTAGTCGCGCCAATCGGCCAACCAAATGTCGCCTTGACGAATGCGCGCAAACGTGCAGCGTAAGGCGCTCAAGAACCGCAAAGGCCAACTCATCTCAATGCCTGTGAAATCAGCCCGAGGAAACGCGCTGCGCAAAGCAATCAAACCGTCGCCCATGCCGCTGCCCGCGTCCAAAATTCGCGCACCCGCCAGCAACGTGATGTGATCGGGCAGCAATCGCAACGCGTTCTTAGGCGTTGGAAACAAAGGCGCGTCTTGCCAAGCGCGTCTTGGATAGACCAACACCACAATGACCAACAAGATCAGCCAGCCGATCGAAGGCATGTTGAGTCCACCGTGCAAAGCCATGTAAGACAGTGGAAAACCCAAACCGATCAGGGCGCGTCGCATGCTGGTGTCGGCCATGCGGGTCAAAAAACCACTCCAAAATGCGGGCAAGAGCAAAGCCACCCATTCCGAAGCTTGCCATTGCAGCAAAAGCGCATAAAGCGCCCACGATGAAATCCATGCAAGCAAAGCAGGAAGCGGCCAAGTCAGTTTCTTCATGGAAGGCAATGATAGAGCCTCGATAGATTTGTCTTTCAATGCTTGCGCAAAGTGAGCGAAACATATTAAAATTAGCTATTAAGTTTTAAAAAATAAAGTTCGTTTGTCTCAGTTTTTGCGTCGTTTGTGGTGTCTTGCGGTCATTGGTGCGGTATTCATTTCGCACGGTGCAGCGGCTGCCTATGTTTGCCCCGAGCAAACACAAGCCGTTTTGACGCAAAGCAGCTCAGCACACCATTGCGTAGAGACTCAAACAGCGCTAACCCGCGTGACCGATGCCGCCTTGTGCCACGCATCATGTTTGGACGTCGAACAAGTCGCACAAGAAATCAAACTACCTACTGGCCATTCAGTCGGCGTTTTGCACAGCTATCCAGTGATGCCTACTGCGCTGGTGACCACCATTCAATCTGCGTGGGTTGACCGAGCGGACATCAAAACCAAAGAGCCTTCGCGATCGGTGCTCTTTTGTTGTTTTAGAAATTAAAGCCTCCACAAAGCAGTAAACAAGGCCTTTGGCCTGGATGCGCATTTTTTGAATGCGCTGATATGACTTTGTTTGGAGATTTTTAGAGATGAGTTTTCTTTTTCATTCGCCGCATTCGCGGGCGAAGTATTGGGTGGGGCTGTGTGCGTTCAGCGCAGTTACCGCGGTCAGTGCCCAAACGCAGATGGGGCTGACGTTGGAAAAAGCCGTGGCCTTGGCGCAAGCGCGCTCACAAACCTTGGTGGCACATGATGCGACCCAAGATGCGGCACAACAAATGGCTGTTGTTGCAGCTCAGTTGCCCGATCCGGTGTTCAA
>CAIYFE010000226.1 GCA_903925445.1 uncultured Burkholderiales bacterium
GCAACACCTCCACCCTGCCCATCAGCGGCTTGGCCAAAGCCAGCGCTCACGCGAAAAAATTTGTCGGCATCCATTTCTTCAGCCCCGTGGACAAAATGAAGCTGGTGGAGATCATTCGTGGCGAGCACACCGACGACCCAACCATTGCCCGCGCCTATGACTATGTGCAGGCCTTGGGCAAGCTACCGATTGTGGTGAACGATTCGCGCGGCTTTTACACCAGCCGCACCTTTGGCACTTTTGTCATGGAAGGCGCAGCCATGCTGGGCGAAGGCATTCCCGCCGCCTTGATCGAAAACCTGGCCATGCAAGTTGGTATGCCCGTCGGACCGCTGGCCGTGCTGGACGAAACCTCGCTCTCGTTGGCCGTGCATGTACTGGATCAAACCCGCCAAGACTTTGCCAACGAAGGCAAAACCTTCACGCCTTCTGCCGGCGAATTGTTGGTCGAGCGCATGGTCAAAGAACTCAAACGCGCGGGCCGCGCCAGTGGTGGTGGTTTTTATGACTACCCTGAGGGGCAACGCAAGAAGTTGTGGTCGGGACTGCACAGCCATTTTGCAAAACCCAACCCACCTTGCAATCACCAAGACATCAAAGACCGGCTGCTTTATCGCCAAGCGGTGGAGACCGCACGCTGCTTGTCAGAAGGCGTGTTGAGCTCTGTGCTGGATGGCAACATTGGCTCTATTTTTGGCATTGGTTTTCCAGCTTGGACAGGCGGCGCTTTGCAGTTCATTTATGGCCAAGGTGTGGCCGAATTTGCCAAGCGCTGCCAAGAACTGACCGCACAGTATGGAGAAGGCTTTCACCTGAACGATGCGGTCATGGCGACTTTAGAAAAAAATCGACCTGTGTATTGAACCTCTGTGAGGTTCAATCAGGGTTTGGCAATCTCTGAAGCTGGAAATACGCGGCCACCCAACACCGTTCCCCAAACAGGAATGTCTCGGATTGCAGCGGGTTTGACCACGTGGGGATCTTGCTCCAGCACCGTGAAGTCTGCCAATTTGCCGGGCTCGATGCTGCCGATCTTTTGATCCAAACCCAGGACATAAGCAGCATCGATGGTGATCATGCGAAGCGCTTGCTCCAGATTGACCCGCAAATCCGATCCCAAGGTTCTGGTGTTGGATTGCCCCACACGCGTCAAGCCCAAAGTGACACCCAACAAGGGCTTGGGCGGCGCCACGGGGTAGTCAGAGTGAAACGTGGTGGGCACGCCTTCGCTCACCAATGTGCCAATGGGCGACAAATCTTCAGCGCGGTCTTTGCCCACCACTTTGGGGTAAGACTCGCCACGCAACCAAACATAGTAGATGTTGACGTTGGCACTGGCGCCCAAGGCTTTCATGGCGCGAATTTGATCGTAACGCGCCATGCCGACGTGTTCAAAAGTGAAGCGATGGTCGACGCGAGGCGCTTTGGCTTGCAATTGACGCAAAGTGGCCAGCGTGACGTCTTGGGCTTCGACGCCAATCGAGTGCACAAATATTTGCTGACCGTCTTTCCACCAGGGCTCCATCAATGCTTCTAACTTGTCTGGCGGTGTGATCCACTGCCCTTGGGTGCCATTGATATAGCCCATGCCACCGGGTTTAAAAGTCAAGCCATTGAAGCTGTCATCGGTGAAAAATTTAACACCGCGGTACATCAAGCGATCCGTGTTTTTGGCTTGCAAGGCATGCACGGCATCGATGGCTTTTTCTGCCGATCCGTATTTGGCAACAAAACTGTGCATGGCTGGAATGGCCATCAATCGCTGAGGTGTTTCGGGGTTGTTGAACACGGCATTGAGCAAGCCGGCTTCAGCCTCTACGTTGAAGATGCCCATCGAGTGGTCGGTGGTGGTGGTGATGCCATTGCGGCGGTTCAAGTCAACCAACCAACGCATCAACCTAGACGCCTCAGCAGGGGCTAATTTGCTCACCAGCATGGGCAAAATCACATAACTGGCCGCGGGCACGCCGAGAAACTGGCCGTTCAGTTCCCCTTTTTCATCATGTCCAACACCCACCAAGTTCAGATCGGCAGGAATTTTGCGCAGAGCAATCAAGGCGCTGTTCACATAGCCGTGATGCTGGGAAGCGTCCCAAACCAACACAGGGCGCGTCGTTGAAATTTTGTCCAAATCTTGTCTTGTCAGGTGGCGCCCCATGGCTGGCACATCCCATCCCCAAATCAAAATGGGCGTGGCGGGGTCTTTCATGTCGGCTTCATAGCGACGCATGCGTTCAAAAGCTTCCGCTTCGCTTTTGACACCTTTGATGTCTGGGCCATATGCTTGAGGTGTATCCAATGCTGCAATGTTGGGCAAGTTGGCTGTGATCGCACCTAACAGTGGATGCGAATGCGCCTCGATGAAGCCTGGAAACAGGGTTTTCTCGGCAAAGCGTGTGTCCACCGTGGTGGGCACTTTGCTTGTCCAGTCTTTGAGGTCGTCCAAGGAGTCGCCAATAGAGACGATGCGATCCTTGCACACCGCCACCGCGCGGGCTTGTGGATGGCCAGGGTTCATGGTGTAGATTTTTTTGGCCGTGAACACGGTCAATTTGTCGCAGGCGGTGGCCGCTTCTTCATGGGCTTGGCTTGCTGCGCAAAAACTCAGCAGCGTGGCCAAAACAATTCGATTGATTGGAAAAGGCATGGGTTTGTCTCCGTTGGATATGGGGTAAGCGTCTTGTGCAATTGCGCTGCTTGGCAGTGTCTTAGCTGTGGGATTTATTTGTCCAATGCAAAATTGGCCTTATATTTATGCAATGAACACATCAATCGACCTCAAACGACTTCACCATCTGGTGCTTTTGGCGCAGGAGTTGAATTTTTCCA
>CAIYFE010000227.1 GCA_903925445.1 uncultured Burkholderiales bacterium
AAGTGCATGGCATTCCAACGCCGCACGTTCTGGAATATGCCCTGGCCGATTTGTTGACCCAAAGAGGCTACGAGGTCGGTTTGAGGCGGTTGAGCAGTGTGTTGAAAAATCGCCTGGACCAGGCGCGAGAAATCATCAGCAACAGTTTTCCAACGGGTACGCGGGTCAGTCGACCGGTCTCTGGGTACACCTTGTGGGTTGAATTGCCAGAAAAGTTCAACGCCACAGAGCTTTTCAAGCAATGCGCAGAACAGGGCATTCTTTTTGCCCCAGGCGCTTTGTTCACGGCCACCGATCGATTCAAGCATTGCTTGAGATTGAGTTTTGCAGGGCAGTGGCGCGAGCTTGAACGCCAAGCTCTGCGTGAAATTGGCGACATTGCAAAAAACGCTGCCTGACTCAAGCCGATCAAGCGCTCGGCGCAGCCTTACTAAAATTCTTGCTTACATCAATGAATGGAGCCGCGCTTGAAACTCGTCGCCTATGTTTTCAAATGGGTTGTGTTGGCATCCTGCGTCGCTGCTTTGGCGGGCACGGCTTCGGCGGCTTTTTTGTGGTCGCTGGAGTGGGCTGGGCAAACACGTGACGCGCATCCCTTGTGGATTTGGGCGCTGCCTGTGGCGGGTTGGCTGGTGGGGTGGATTTATCACCAACTGGGTCGTGACGTGGAGGCGGGCAACAATTTATTGATCGACGAGATTCACGATCCCAAAAAAGTCGTGCCCTTGCGCATGGCGCCCTTGATTTTGTTTGGCACGATTGCCTCGCATTTGTTCGGCGCATCGGTGGGGCGTGAAGGCACGGCAGTTCAAATGGGCGGCGCGCTGGCTGATCAATTCACGCACCTGTTCAAATTCAACAAGCAAGACCGTCGTTTGATTTTGATGGCGGGTATGAGTGCGGGCTTTGCCTCGGTCTTTGGCACGCCCTTGGCGGGCGCTGTGTTTGCCATGGAAGTCTTGGTGGTGGGGCGCATGCGTTACGACGCTTTGTGGCCCTGTGCCTTGGCTGCTTTGGTGGCCGATCAGGTCTGCCAACTGTGGGGAATTCAACACACCGCCTATTCAGCGGGAACCATTCCTCCCATCGGTGTGGGTTTGCTGTGTGCCGTTGCGATGGCTGGGGCGGTGTTTGGATTGGCCGGCCAGTTGTTTGCCAAAACCACGCACCTGCTGTCTGCTGCCATGAAGAACTTGGTTGCTTATGCCCCTTTGCGCCCCTTCGTGGGCGGCATCGTGGTCGTGTTGTTGATCGAGTTTGCCGGCTATGGACGCTACATGGGGCTGGGCATTCCAGTGATTCAAGAGGCGTTTGTGCACCCACTGTCGATCAGCGACTCGCTCAACAAATTTGTTTTAACCGTGATCTCCTTGGGCAGCAGTTTCAAGGGGGGAGAAGTGACGCCTTTGTTTTTCATCGGCGCCACCTTGGGTAACACCTTGGCGGCTTGGATGGACGTGCCGTTTGCGATGTTGGCCGCCATTGGATTTGTGGCTGTTTTTGCCGGAGCAGCCAATACACCGCTGACTTGTACCTTGATGGCAATTGAATTGTTTGGTTCTCAAATCGGTATTTATGCTTTGATTGGATGTGTGTTAAGTTATTCGTTTTCGGGTCGAAGCGGAATTTACCGCTCGCAGGTTAAAACGAATTTCAAGCACGTATGAATCAGTTGATTTTTAAACTCTTCAAATTTAGAAGCTTCAGCCTGATTTCAATTGCTTTGATTGCCATGTCCGCCGCTGGGCAAACCTTCAAAATGCCCTGCGATGTGTCCGGTTCTCTTCAAGTGGGCAGTAAATCAACCAGCTTTAGACACCAGACGGTCGAAGTCGAGATATTGACCATGGGCAGAAATATTTTCATGAAGATCAATGGCGACAGCGATTACCAAATGCAAGCCAGCAGCCTGGTGACTGAAGATTATTCAGGCGTGAACTTGACCTCTGCCAATCAAATTGGCGCCAAGCGCACCCACCGCAAAAGCGGCTCTGAATATGACATCCGCGTTGAACGCGAAAGCGTCAGACTGCGTGCTCGGGCAGAAATTTTGGGCAACGACAAAAAGACCCGAATCGAGTTAGAAGGCCCGTGCACCATACCCAAATAAAATAGGGGATGCTCAGTGTTCACCAACTCTCCTGCCAACGCGGCCACAAACCTTTGTTTGAAGGGGTCAGTTTTGCGTTGCAAGCAGGTCAAGCACTGCAAATTGAGGGCGAAAACGGCGTAGGCAAAACCAGTTTGCTGCGCATGATTTGCGGTTTATCGCCCTTGGAATCGGGGGAAGTCAACTGGTGCGGTGCTTCAACTCGCCAAGATGGGGCGGCGTTTCGTCAAGACTTGCTCTACTTGGGACACCATTTGGCGCTCAAAGAAGAGTTGACCGCGCTAGAAAACCTTCAAGCCGATGCCGCGGTGGCTGGCCGCGTGTTGAATGACGCGCAAGTGCTCCAAGCCTTGTCGCGCATGGGCTTGCGGGGACGCGAACATTTGCCCGTGCGCGTGATGTCGCAAGGTCAAAAACGCCGCACGGCCTTGGCGCGCCTGTGCTTGAGCCCAGCACCGCTGTGGGTGCTGGACGAGCCCTTTGTGGCGTTGGATGCGCAAGCTTTGGACTTGTTGTGCGGTGTGTTGGCCAACCATGTGGCCGCAGGTGGGCTTTTGTTGTTCACCAGCCATCAAAAAGTGCATTTACAAACGACCGCAGGTCAAGCGATGCAGGTGGCGGCTTACCCTTTGAAGGCGGCTGCATGAGCGTTGCGACTTCACAAGCCTTTGTGGCGATTTTGAAGCGCGATTTGCGCCTTGCTTTGCGTCGCAAAAGCGAGGTGCTCACCGCTGTGTTTTTTTACGTCGTGGTGGCTGCACTGTTTCCCTTGGGCATTGGCCCTGAACTCAATACCTTGCGACAAATCGCGCCAGGTGTGCTGTGGGTTGGGGCGTTGTTGTCCAGCATGTTGGCGCTTCATCGCTTGTTTGAGGCCGATTACCGCGATGGCAGCTTAGAGCAGATGGCCTTGTCGCCCGCGCCAATGCCCTTGTTGGTGGGGGCTAAATTGCTGGCGCATTGGCTGGTCTCGGGGGTGCCGTTGGTATTATTGGCTCCGCTCTTGGGTTTGCAGTTCGATTTGGCACCGCAAGCCTTGGCAACGCTCAGTTTGACTTTGTTGCTGGGCACACCTGTTTTGTCTTTGGTGGGTGGCATTGGTGCCGCACTGACCTTGGGTGTGCGCGGCGGTGGCGTGTTGTTGTCGTTGTTGGTGTTGCCTTTGTTCATTCCCGTGTTGGTATTTGGCGCGGGCGCGGTTGAGGCGCAACTCAGTGGGTTGGGTATCCAAGCCCATTTGTCAATATTGGTTGCGATGCTTTTGCCAGCTGTGTTTTTTAGCCCATTGGCATGTTCGGCTGCGTTGCGCATTGCGTTGGAATAGTTTGAAAGACATGAATCACACCGGCATCAACTGGTTTTATTACGCTTCGCCTCAGGCTTTTTATGGCTTGGCAGGCAGGCTTTGGCCTTGGATGGCTGTGTTGGCAACGCTGTTGTGCGTGGCGGGGCTGTGGTTGGGTTTTGCGGTGGCGCCTACCGATTTCCAGCAAGGTGAGGGCTATCGCATCATTTTTCTGCATGTGCCTGCTTCTTGGATGTCCATGGTCATTTACTTGGCGATGGCGTTTTGGAGCGTGTTGGGCTTGACGTTCAACACCCGTTTGTCGGGCATGATGACGCGCGCCTTGGCGCCCACGGGCGCGCTGTTTGCGTTTTTGTCTTTGTGGACCGGCGCTTTGTGGGGCAAGCCCATGTGGGGCGCTTGGTGGGTGTGGGATGCGCGGTTGACCTCAGAGTTGATTTTGTTTTTCTTGTATCTGGGTTACATCGCGTTGACTTCTGCCATCGATGATGCGCGCCGCGGTGACAAGGCCGGGGCATTGATCGCCATTGTGGGCGCGATCAACGTGCCGATCATTTATTTTTCGGTGACGTGGTGGAACACCTTGCACCAAGGCGCTTCGGTGTCGTTGACCCGTTCACCCAGCATGGCGGCTGTCATGTTGTGGGGCATGTTGTTGATGGCCTTGGCGTTTTGGCTCTACACGGTGGCGTTGGTCTTGTACCGCGTTCGCAGTTTGATTTTGCAGCGCGAAGCGCACACCGCTTGGGTGCAAAACTTGCCTGAGGTGCAAGCAGCCGGAGGTGGCGCATGAGGTGGGACAATTGGTCAGATTTTTGGGCCATGGGCGGCTACGCCTTGTACGTATGGGGCAGCGTGGGTGTGACCGGGGTGGCGCTGTGGCTTGAGGTGGTGTTGGCGCGTGCAGCGCATCGCGCGGTCTTGAAGCAGCTTCAAGCTCAGCATCTTTTTAAAAATTTGTCCGACGAGGACACCGAGTGATGAAACCCAGAACCCGACGTTTTCTTTTGATTGTGGCTGGCGTTGCCGTTTTGGCAGCTGCTGCAGCTTTTGTGCTCAATGCGTTTCAAAGCAATTTGGTCTTTTTCTTCACGCCCACCCAAGTCAGTGCCGGGCAAGCGCCCAAGGGACGCACGTTTCGTGCGGGCGGCATGGTCAAAGAAGGCAGCTTGAAGCGCGACGGCAACACGGTGCAATTTGTCATCACCGACACCGCCCAAGAAATGACGGTGACTTACGTGGGCTTGTTGCCTGATTTGTTCAAAGAAGGTCGTGGCGTGGTCGCCCAAGGCAAGTTGGGTGAGGACGGCGTGTTTGCGGCCAGCGAGGTGTTGGCCAAGCACGACGAAAACTACATGCCCCCAGAGGCCAAACACGCCATCGACCAAGCAGAGGCTGCGCGCACTGCCCAATCCATCAAAGTTCCTGCCGGAGAAAAACCATGATTCCCGAGTTAGGACATTTCGCCTTGATCTTGGCGGTTTGGGTGGCACTGGCGCAAGGCGTGCTGCCGCTGTTGGGCACTTGTGTCAAACATCCGCAATGGCAAGTCGCTTTGCAAAGTTTGGCGCGGCCTTGTGCGGTGCTGCTGTTTTTGCTGGTCGCCTTGGCATTTGGCGCCTTGGCCAGCTCGTTTTTGAGCAACGACTTTTCGGTCTTGTATGTGACCGAACACTCCAACTCCTTGCTGCCCAAACCTTATCAATTCGCGGCGGTGTGGGGCGGCCATGAAGGGTCGTTGCTTTTGTGGGTGCTGCTGCTGAGCACTTGGTCGTTGGCGGTGGCCGTCTTTTCACGCAGCTTGCCGCTGGACATGGTGGCGCGTGTGTTGGGCGTGTTGGGCTTGATCGCTGTGGGTTTTTTGTTGTTCATCTTGAGCACATCCAACCCATTCACGCGTTTGTTGCCTGCGGCACTGGATGGCCGTGATTTGAATCCTTTGCTGCAAGACCCTGGTTTGGTGATCCACCCGCCCATGCTCTACATGGGCTATGTGGGCATGTCGGTGGCGTTTGCTTTTGCGGTGGCTGCTTTGCTGAGCGGTCGCTTGGATGCTGCTTGGGCGCGTTGGTCGCGTCCTTGGACGGTGATCGCATGGACGTTTTTGAGCTTTGGCATTGGCCTGGGTTCTTGGTGGGCTTATTACGAGTTGGGTTGGGGCGGCTGGTGGTTTTGGGATCCGGTTGAAAACGCGTCGCTCATGCCTTGGCTGGTCGCCACGGCCTTGATTCACTCGCTCATGGTGACTGAAAAACGCGGTAGCTTCAAAGCTTGGACGGTGTTGTTGGCGATCGCTGCGTTTTCTTTGTCCTTGCTGGGCACGTTTTTGGTTCGCTCGGGCGTGTTGACTTCGGTGCATGCGTTTGCGTCCGATCCCAAACGCGGAATTTTTGTGTTGATTTTCTTGGCGGTGGTGGTGGGCTCATCGCTGACTTTGTTTGCTTGGCGTGCGCCACGTGTGACCTTGGGCGGGCGCGTGGGCATGTTGTCGCGCGAATCATTTTTGTTGGCCAACAGCGTGTTGCTGGTGGTGGCGACGGCGGCGGTGTTGTTGGGCACGATTTATCCCCTGATCATCGACGCCTTGAATTTGGGCAAGCTGTCTGTGGGGCCGCCTTACTTCAATGCTGTTTTTGCGCCCTTGATGGTGCCGGTGTTGTTTTTGATGATTCCCGGCAGCGTGGCACGTTGGCGCGAAGCCCAACTGCCTGCGCTTTGGCATGAAGTGCGTTGGGTGTTTTTGGCTGCCTTGGTGTTGGCGGTGTTGGTGCCGTTGGCCTTGGGCGCTTGGTCGGCGGGCACGGCATTGGGTGTCTTCTTGGGCGCTTGGGTGGCTTTGGGAACTCTCAAAGCGGTGGTGTTGCGTGTTCGCAAGCCCGGTCGCATTGGGTTGTCGTTTTGGGGGCAACACGCGGCGCATTTGGGAATGGCCGTGTTGGTGTTGGGCGTGACGGGCGTGAAGTCTTACGAGGTCGAGCGCGATGTGCGCATGTCGGTGGGTGACGTGGTGACGATTGCGCCGTACACCTTTCGCTTGATGTCCCTGGACGAGGTGCGAGGCGCCAACTACAAAGCGGTGCAGGCCCAGGTGCAGGTCGAGCGCAATGGCCAAGCTTTTGAAGTGTTGAAGCCTGAAAAACGCCGTTACTTCTCTTCGCCCATGCCCATGACCGAGGCGGCAATTGACTCAGGTTTTGCGCGAGATTTGTATGTTTCCTTGGGCGATGCTCTGAACGAATCGCGCACCGAATGGAGCCTGCGCGTCTACTACAAACCCTTTGTGCCCTGGCTTTGGGCGGGGGTGTTGTTGATGGTCTTGGGAGGCGCCTTGGCGGCTTTGGATCGACGTTACCGCCAGGCAGCACAAGCATGAAAAAATTTCTGATTCCCCTGTTTTTGTTTTTTGGTTTGGTCATTTTTTTGGCGGTTGGCTTGCAACGCGATCCGCGTGAAATTCCTTCTCCGTTGATTGACCAAGCTGCACCAGACTTCAGCCTGCCCACGCTGACGTGGGACGCGCCTTTTTCGCCCACGCGCATGCAAGGGCAGGTTTGGATGCTCAATGTTTGGGCGACTTGGTGTGTGGCGTGTCGCGAAGAGCATCCCGTGTTGGTGGCTTTTGCGAACAAATACCACGTGCCCATTGTTGGCTTGAGCTACAAAGAAATTCAGCCACAAGAGGCCGAATCGAAATTGCCGCCAGAACAAAAATTGCAATTGGCCCGAGAACGCAGCGTGGTGTGGCTCAAGCGACACGGCGATCCTTACGTCAACTCGGTCATGGACTTGGATGGCCGCGTAGGCATTCAATACGGCGTGTATGGCGTGCCAGAAACCTATGTGATCGACAAAGAAGGCGTGATTCGCTTCAAGCACGTGGGTGCTGTGACGCCTGCCTTGTTGGCCAACACCTTGCTGCCCATGATTGAAAAACTCAATTCGCTATGAAACGTTTTCTTTTCGTTTGTGCTTTGCTGTGGGTTTGTGCTTGGGCGCAAGCCAAAACCGCCCGCGAGGCTGCTCCGTTGGCGCAAGATCCACAGGTGGAGGCGCGCTTGGTCAACTTGTCGCAAGAGTTGCGGTGTTTGGTGTGCCAAAACGAATCCTTGGCTTCTTCTCAAGCCGAGTTGGCCGACGACTTGCGTCGTGAGGTGCGTGACTTGATCCAGCAAGGCAAGTCCGACCAAGAGATCAAAGATTTTTTGGTCGCACGTTACGGCGATTTCGTGCTCTACCGCCCCAAGGTCAAACCGCTGACCTGGGTGCTGTGGTTTGGGCCATTCTTGTTGGTGTTGGTGGCTTTGGTGATGCTGGGGCGCTACATCCGTCAGCGCCGCGCACAAGAAGTCGTTGAATTGAGCGAAGCGCAACGCCAACAAGCGCAAGCGCTGTTGAAAGGTTGATGTGACAGCAGCTTCTGGTTTTTTGCTCAGCGCTTTGGCGCTGATGATTTTGGTGGTGGCTGTGTTGAGCCGTACCTTGTGGCGCGGCTGGCAGCATGGCGCAGCCTTGCAAGCGAGTTTTGATCCCGTGCAAGCCAATGCACAGGTCTACCGCGATCAATTGGCCGAGCTTGAACGCGATCACCGCTTGGGGCAACTCAGCACCCAAGACTTGGACGCCGCACGGGATGAAATTGCGCGGCGCGTGCTGGAAGATGTCAGCAACCCAAGTCATGCAAGGACAACGCAACCGCTGGCCGAGGCATCGCGTCGTGGTTTGTGGGCCGTGTTGGGCGGTGTGGCTTTGTTGATGTGTGCAGGTTCTATCACCTTGTACAGCTTGTGGGGGCAGCCCGAAGCCTTGGATCCTTTGGCGCTCAAGCAAGGGGTGGACGAAGACGCGCAAGTCACGCCCGAAAAACTCGCCGCAATGGCCACCGCCTTGACCAAGCGCTTGCAAGATGAACCCAACAGCACAGAAGGTTGGGTCATGTTGGGGCGTGTGCAACGCGCGCTGCAACACTTTGACGAAGCCGATGAAGCCTTGCGCCACGCCTTGGACTTGAGCCAAGATCCCAACATCATGATCGAGCGGGCAGAAGTGTTGGCGCAAAAAAATCAAGGCAGCTTTGCGGGCGAGCCTTGGGCGATCATCCAACGTGTGCTGGATGCGGACCCCAACCAGCTCAATGCCTTGTTGTTGGCTGGCAGTGCCTCGTTTTCTGAACTCAACTACCGTTCGGCTTTGCGGTTTTGGGAGCGGGCGCGTGAAACCGTGCCAGCCGACTCCAATGACGCCGTGGAGCTCGATCGCGCCATCGCGCAGGCTCGCGACAAGTTGGGCTTGCCCGAGATTCCTCCACGCGCGCAAGCTTCGGTGGAGCAAAACTTGTCTCAACGCAGCATCAGCGGGCGGGTGAGCTTGGTCAACGAATTGGCCAATCAAGTCTCACCCAACGACACGGTCTTCATTTATGCCACCGCTGTGGCCGGTTCTCGCATGCCTTTGGCCATCGTGCGAACCACCGTGGCTCGCTTGCCGTTTGATTTTGTGTTGGACGACAGCACCGCCATGAGCCCCAACGCCAAACTCTCAGGTGCGCAAGAGGTTTCGGTGCAGGTGCGAATTTCTAAAACAGGACAAGCCATGCCCCAACCCGGTGATTTGGGGGTCACGCTCACCCCCGTCAAGTTGGGCAGCCACGGTTTGAATTTGATGGTGCGTGAAACCTTGCACTGAACAGTTGTTTAAAACCAACAAAAAACCCGCCGAAGCGGGTTTTTCTTGGGTCTTAAGCGTGCTTAGAGCAAACCGTTCATACGCGCAAAGTGCAAAGTCTGGGTGCGGCTCTTGACGTTGAGACGGCGGAACAGACGCCACAAGTGAACTTTGACGGTGTGTTCGCTGATGTCCAATTCGGCGGCAATGTCGCGGTTGCTCAAACCACGATCCAGCATGATGATCAGTTGTTTTTGGCGTTTTGACAATTTAGTGTCGCCAGCGACCACCACTTCTTCATCGCCGTTGCTATCGGCGGCAAACAAACCTTGGATTGCCGCGGAGATTTCGTTGGCAGGCATTGATTTCTCAATGTAGAGGTCTGCGCCCGCATCGATACAAGTTTCTTCAGCTTCGCCTGCAGGCATAGAAGAAATGACCACCAACGGCACTTCGGTGTACATCTTTTTGACTTCACTCACGGCGGTGGTGCCTTTGACACCTGGCAAGAGCAAGTCGAGGATGAACAACTCAGGTTCACCATTTTTGATGATTGCAGCTTGTAACTCACTGAACTTTTCAAGCTCCACCACTTTGGCCGAGGGGCGGATGCGGCGCAGCAGCATGGCAATGGCTTGGCGAACCAGCGGATGATCGTCGATGATGTAAAGGCTCATTAATTCTTCTCCGGTATCAATTTTAGTAGTTTAGCCCAATTGCCTGACGAACTTCGTACATGGTTTCACGAGCAGTTTGGCGGGCTTTGTCAGTTCCGGCATCTACGATATCACGAATGATCTTTGGATGATCGATATACGGCGCAGCACGTTCGAGCATTGGTTGCTGCTCGCGCAGCACCGCATCGATGATGGGTTGCTTGCATTCCAAGCAGCCGATGCCAGCGCTTTTGCAGCCTTGGGTGACCCATTGGCGGGTGTTGTCGTCGCTGTAAACCGTGTGAAATTGCCACACAGGACACTTATCAGGATTACCAGCATCTGTGCGTTTGATGCGCGCAGGATCGGTGGGCATGCGCTTGATTTTGTGTTCAATGCTGGCGCGATCTTCGCGAATTGCGATGGAATTGTTATAACTTTTGCTCATTTTTGCGCCGTCCAAGCCGGGCAAACGACTGGCCTCGGTGAGCAAAGCGTGGGGTTCTGGCAACACAATTTTGCCGGTTCCCTTGAAATAGCCTTCCAAGCGCTCGCGATCTGAGGCGTCCAGTTCAGGCGCTGAGGCGATGAAACCCAGCGCACCTTCCATGGCTTTGCTGTCGCCAGTTTCTTGGTAGGCTTTGCGGGATTTCTCAAATCGCTTGACGTTGTCTTTTTGCAATTTGGCAAGACTGACCTGTACTTTTTCTTCGGCGTTGATTTCTCGACCATACAAATGGTTGAAGCGTCGCGCTGCTTCACGCGTGAGTTCCACGTGGCTGGCTTGGTCTTCTCCCACGGGCACGTATTTGGCTTTGTAGATCAGAATGTCTGCGGCCTGTAGCAAGGGATAGCCCAAAAAACCATAGGTGGACAAATCCTTGTCCTTTAGTTTTTCTTGTTGATCTTTGTAAGTGGGCACTCGCTCAAGCCAGCCAAGCGGCGTGCCCATGGCCAGCAACGTGAACAACTCGGCGTGCTCGGGAATGCGGCTTTGTAAAAAAATCGTGCATTGGTTGGGGTCCAGACCAGCAGCCAGCCAGTCGATCACCATTTCGTACACGTTTTTTTCGATGACTTCGCGATTTTCATAATGCGTGGTCAGCGCGTGCCAATCGGCCACGAAGTAGTAGCAATCCATCTCAGATTGCAAACGCACCCAGTTTTTCAAGGCACCGTGGTAGTGGCCCAGATGCAAAGCGCCGGTGGGACGCATGCCGGAGAGAACGCGGTCTTTCATATTATTTTGGTAATAAAAATTCAAAAGGACTCAGCAAGAGGCTGAGCAAATCAAAGGTCACGCCCATGAGCGGCGCCATCCACAAGGCGTTGATGAGGTTGAGCACCACCAAGGCCATGACGATGAAAAATCCCCAAGGCTCTATTTTGGCCAACCACAGGGCTTGCTTCCAAGGCAGCAAACCCATGAGGATGCGACCGCCATCCAAAGGCGGTAGCGGAAAAAGATTGAACACGCACATGATGACGTTGACCTTCAGTCCGGCTTTGCACACTTCAACAAAGAAGGGCTCGGTCAAGCCCGCACCCAACAAAGCGTACAAGGCCAGTCCCCACAACAAAGCTTGCACGAAGTTGGAGGCGGGGCCTGCCAACGCGACCCAAATCATGTCGCGCTTGGGGTGTTTGAGATTGCCAAATCGAACCGGAACAGGTTTGGCGTATCCAAATAAAAAATTACCGCTGGTGGCAAGAAACAACACGATGGGCATCACAAGCGTGCCCATCAGGTCGATGTGGTTCATGGGGTTGAGCGAGACACGGCCCATCATCCAAGCGGTTTTATCGCCGAAACGATAAGCCACGATGCCATGCGCGGCTTCGTGCAGCGTGATCGCAAATATGGAAGGAATCGCGTAAATCGCGATGGTTTGGATGAGTTCAGAAAAATTCACAGCAGGATTGTCGCATTCGCCGTGCAGGCGGCTTACAGCCCCAACACTTGCAAATCGCCGCCGCCTTGGCGAATGAGTTCTGGATCGCCGCCGCCGTCCATGGGCGTGAGATCGACCACGGTGGTGGGCTCAAAAGGGCAGGCGCCTGCATCGATGATGGCGGCCAACTCGTGTTCAAACCGCTCGCGGATGTCTTGCGCGTCGTTCATGGGATCGGTTTGACCGGGGGCGATCAACGTGGTGGCCAGCAAAGGCTCATTGTGAAGTGCCAACAAGGCCAACAAGGTGGGGTGATCTGGCACACGCAGGCCAATTGTTTTGCGTTGCGGGTGACTCACACGGCGCGGGACTTCTTTGGTGGCTTCCAAAATGAAGGTGTAGGCGCCAGGCGTGGCGGCTTTGAGCAAGCGGTATTGGCGGTTGTCCACGCGCGCATAGTTGGCCAGTTCTGACAAATCGCGGCACAGCAGCGTCAAGTGGTGTTTGTCATCGACTTGTCGAATGCGGCGCATCTTCTCGACGGCGGCTTTGTCGTCCAAATGGCAAACCAGCGCGTAGCTGGAGTCGGTCGGCACGGCGACGACCCCGCCTTGGCTGAGCAAGTTGACCGCCTGTTTGAGCAAGCGTGCTTGTGGGTTGTCGGGGTGGACTTGAAGAAACTGTGCCATGTCACTGAATTCGCTCGGTCAACAATTCCCACACGGGGGTGAGCTGACCGGGCAACCAAGGCAAGGCGCCTAAATCCGTGTGGCTTTCGTCGGGGCTGTGAAAGTCGCTGCCCCGCGAGGCAGCGAGTTCAAATTCTTGGGCCATCTCGGCGTACTTGGCGTATTCATCGGGCGTGTGACTGCCGGTGACGACTTCAACCGCACGCCCCCCGTGGGCTTTGAATTCGGTGAACAGCGCGTACTCCTCGTTGGCGGTGAAGCCATAACGCGCAGGATGCGCAATGACGGCCACGCCGTGTGCATCGACGATCCAGCTCACCGCGTCTTTGAGGCTGGCCCAGCGATGGGGCACAAAACCCGGTTTGCCTTCGATCAGGTAGCGCCGAAACACTTCGGATGTGTCTTGGCAGACACCAGATTCCACCAAGTAGCGCGCAAAGTGGGTGCGTGAAATCAACTCAGGATTGCCTGCGTATTTGAGAGCACCTTCGTAAGCGCCGTGGATGCCGACTTTGGCCAAGCCTTCAGACATTTCTTGGGCGCGGTCGCCGCGTCCGCCACGGGTGCGGCGCAGTCCGTCGATCAGGCGGGCGTCATCTGCATCAAAACCCAATCCGACAATGTGAACGGTTTTTCCTGAAAAGGTGATGGAGATTTCGGTGCCGGTCAAATAAGGCAGCTGGCACGCCTTGGCCGCTGCCAGCGCGCGGTGTTGACCGCCCACTTCGTCGTGATCGGTCAGTGCCCACAATTCAACACCGTTGGCTTTGGCGCGCGTGGCTAAAACTTCGGGTGTGAGCGTGCCGTCCGAGACAACGGAATGGCAATGCAGATCGGCGTTGAGAATGTTGGTGCTCACCCGCTCATTGTAGGCGGGGCAAGGCTTGACGCGCATTCGCGGTGGTGACATCGGCCAGTTCTGTCAGGGCAATGCCGCGCAGATCTGCCAAAACTTGGGCAATGCGCGGCAGCTCGGCGGGGCTGTTGCGTCCTTGCGCTTGGCCTTGCGCGCGTTGTTCGGCGGTGGTGTAGAGCCAATGGGGTGGAATGTCGGGCGCATCGGTCTCCAGCACCAAAGCCGACAGGGGCAGCGCACAAGCCAAGCGCCGCAGTTGATGCGCGCGATCAAACGTCAAGGCACCGCCAAAGCCAAGCTTGAAGCCCAAGTCAATGAACGCATGGGCTTGTTGCAAGCTGCCATTGAACGCATGGGCAATGCCGCCTTGCGTGCCGATTTGACGCAGCTCTTTGAGCAGCGCATCGGCGCTGCGCCGCACGTGCAAGATGACGGGCAACTGGTGTTGCTTGGCCAGCTTGAGTTGCTCTCGGTAGAAAAACCGCTGCACTTCAAACGCTGTTGGCGTGTTCAGTTCTGGCACAAAGCCGTCTAAGCCGATTTCTCCGACGGCAACGAGCCGGGCGTCATCCAAGGATTGGGTCAGGCGTTGCGCCAAGCTGGACAAGTCTTGCGGCGAGGCCTGCGGTGTGTACAGCGGGTGGATGCCCAGCGCATAGGCGTCGTTGTGTTCATGGGCGAGGTCTTGCACCGCTTGCCAGTTGGCCGCATGCACCGCAGGAATGACGCATTGCTTGACACCTTGGCGCTGGGCTTGGTTGCGCACGAGGTCGCGGTCAGCATCGAATTCGGCGGCGTCTAAATGGCAATGGGTGTCCAGCCAATGCATGGCAATGCTCAGAGTTGGCCTTGCACCAAATGCAGTTGGCGGTCGCAACGCGAAGCCAGACCTGCGTCGTGTGTGACCAAGACAAAGGCCGTGCCTTGCTCACGCGCCAGTTGCAGCATGAGGTCGAACACGCGATGGGCGGTGCTGCCGTCCAGGTTGCCCGTGGGTTCATCGGCCAGCACACAAGCAGGTTGCGTGACCAAGGCGCGGGCAATCGCCACGCGTTGGCGCTCCCCGCCGGAGAGTTCGCTGGGACGGTGATGCACCCGTTCACCCAGTCCGACGGCGCGCAGCATGGCTTGGGCTTTTTGAGCGGCTTGGTCACGGGACTGACGGCGAATCCACAAGGGCATGGCCACGTTATCGAGCGCGGTGAACTCTGGCAACAAATGGTGGAACTGGTACACAAATCCCAAATGCTGATTGCGCAAGGCGCCAATTTGCTGGGGCGTCAAACCCGACAAGGGCTGCCCCATGAGCGAAACCGAGCCACGCGTGGGCGTGTCCAAACCACCCAGCAAATGCAGCAAAGTGCTTTTGCCCGAGCCCGAAGCGCCCACGATGGCCAGCGTTTCGCCGCGTTGCACGTGCAGGTTGACATCGTGCAGCACAGTCACATCCAACACGCCTTCTTGAAAGCGACGCTCCAAGCCCTGCGCCAACAAAACGGTTTTTGAAGTGTGATGCTCACTCATAACGCAGAGCCTGTGCAGGTTGAACTCGGCTGGCACGCCAGCTGGGGTAGAGCGTGGCGGCAAACGCCATGGCTAAAGAAATCAAGGCAATTGGCCAAATGTCAGCGGCTTGTGGGTCGCTGGGCATGCGGTTGATGAGGTAGATGTCACGGGGCAAAAAGCTGGCGTTGAGGGCGTGCTCAATGGCGGGCACGATCACATCGATGTTGAACGCCACGCTCAAGCCAAAGGCCAAACCCAGCAAGGTGCCCAACACCCCCACGGTGGCGCCTTGCACCACAAAAATTGCCATGATGCTGGGCGGGCTGGCACCCAAGGTGCGCAAGATGGCAATGTCGGCGCGTTTGTCGGTCACCGTCATCACCAAGGTGGTGACCAGGTTGAAGGCGGCCACCGCCACGATCAGGGTCAAGATGATGAACATCATGCGTTTTTCGACTTGCACGGCGGCAAACCAGCTGCGGTTTTGACGCGTCCAATCGCGCACGACAACATCCGCGCCAAGTTGCTCGGCCAATTCATAAGCGACCCAGCGAGCGTCTTGCGGATTTTTGATTTTCAAACGCACACCGCTGGGCGAGGTCAAACGAAAGATGCGTTGCGCATCTTCGACATGCATCAGCGCCAAGGTGGCGTCGTATTCATAGTGGCCTGAATCAAACACGCCGCTGACGTGCAGTTGCTTCAAACGCGGCAACACCCCAGCGGGGGTGACTTGTCCACCCGGCGCAATCAATGTGATCGAGTCGCCGGGTTGAACACCCAAAATAGCGGCCAACTCAGCGCCCAACACCACGTTGAAACTGCCGGCTTGCAGGCTGTTCAAAGCAGCGGGGGAGATGTGTTGCATGAAATCGGCCACTTGCGTTTCGCGTTGCGGATCGATGCCACGCACTTGCGCGCCGCGCATGTCTTCGCCCCGCGCCATCAAAGCTTGTTGCCCCACAAAAGGCGCGGCAGCCAGCACTTGCGGATGTTGTTGCACGCGTTGCATCAGGCTGTCAATGTCTGCCAGCCCTTGTCCATCGGCGGCGGCTAGCTCGATGTGCGAAACCACAGCCAACATGCGGTCACGCACTTCTTTTTGAAAGCCGTTCATCACGCTCAACACAATGATCAACGCCGCCACGCCCAGCGCAATGCCCAGCATGGACACGCCCGAAATAAAAGAGATAAAGCCGTTGCGACCCGATGCGCGACCGGCGCGGGTGTAGCGCCAGCCAATGATCAGTTCGTAGGGAATTGGGTTGGTTTTTTTCATAGCTCAGAGTCGAATTGTGTCATCACGGACAATCACGGCATGTTGACCACGATCTTGCCGTTTTCGCTGTGGACTGTGCCCGAGACCGATCGCAAAGCTTTCGCGGCGCAAATTGCCCAAACCTCATTGCCCAATTTGAACCAATGGCAGCGCCGCGTGCGTTGCGTCAGTCGGCAAACTTGGTCTGAATCAGCCTTGAGTTCGCCCCATGAAATGGCCCTTGCCCAAGCCTTGGGTTGGCAAGACGTGCGCGATGGCTTGTTGCCCCAAGCCGCCCACATCGCCCAGACCTTGGGCTTGCGCTGCGAAGCAGATGAGGGCTGGGCGTTGATCAGTTGGTGCCATTGGCAGGTCAGTAATGGCCAAGTCATTGTGTGTGACCCACAGGACTTGGCTTTGGATGAGCCCACAAATCGCCAGCTGTTTGAACTCGTTCAACCTTTTTTTGCCGAAGACGGGGTGATGTTGTTCGCTCACCGCCCTGGGCATTGGCTGGCCAAATCCAAAGCGTTTTTAAATTTGCCCACGGCCTCATTGGATCGCGTGGTGGGGCGCAACATCCACGCCTGGATGGTGGGAGGTGAGCATCCCAATGCCTCGGCGCAACGCTTGCGTCGTTTGCAAAACGAAATGCAAATGCTGCTCTACACCCACGATCTCAATGCCCATCGAACCCCCAGCATCAATTCCTTTTGGGTGCACGGCACGGGCAATTTGACGGCGGTGCACGCCAGCGGCGAACACCAAGTGCATGACGATTGGCGTGCCAGCGCTTTGCAGCATGATTTCTTGTCTTGGTTGCAAACTTGGCAAGCTTTAGATGCCCGCTTGTTTGCACCCGATGCGCCGACCGTGCAGCGTTGGGTGCTGTGTGGCGAAGATGCCCTGCATGTGTACGAAACGGCTCAACCCAAGCTGTGGCAAACACTGCGACACCAGTGGTCGCCGCCCCGCTTAGAAGACATCTTGCTGACCACCCCATTGAACGATTGAACCCATGCAACTGATTCCTCGAGACATTTCGCCCCGCAGCGTTTGGGCACTTGAACAAGCGGGCGTGCATCCGTTGCTGGCGCGTTTGTATGCGGCGCGTGGCATCAGCGATGCGCAAACCCTGGACACCTCGCTGGCGCATTTGTTGCCGCCTTTGGGATTGAAAGGCATTGACCGCGCAGCGCAGCTTTTGGTGGACGCCATCGCTGAACAACGCAGCTTGTGCATCGTTGCCGATTACGACTGCGACGGTGCAACCGCCTGCGCTGTAGCCTTGCGGGGCTTGCGCATGTTGGGCGCGCAAAAAGTGAACTTCATCGTGCCCGACCGTGTGGTCGATGGTTATGGTTTGACGCCTCCCATCGCCCAGCGCGTCAAAGACAGCGGCGCCGAAGTGTTGATCACCGTGGACAACGGCATTGCCAGCGTGGAAGGTGTGGCCGCGGCCAAGGCCTTGGGCTTGACGGTTTTGGTCACCGACCACCATTTGCCTGCGCCAGTGCTGCCCCAAGCCGACGCCATCGTCAACCCCAACCAACCGGGTTGCACGTTCGAGAGCAAATCGTTGGCGGGCGTTGGCGTTATGTTTTATGTGTTGCTTGCCGTGCGCGCCAAGTTGCGCGAAGCGGGCGCGTTCGATGCCCAAACCCAGCCCAAGTTGGATGTGTTGTTGCCCTTGGTGGCCTTGGGCACGGTGGCCGATGTGGTCAAACTCGATGCCAACAACCGCCGCTTGGTGGCGCAGGGGCTGGCAAGAATTCGAAAAGGTCAAATGCCTGCGGGCATGGCTGCTTTGTTGTCGGTGGCGGGGCGGCAAAGCGCGCACTGCACATCGCAAGATTTTGGCTTTGCCATGGGGCCGCGCATCAACGCGGCAGGGCGTTTGTCTGACATGACCTTGGGCATTGAATGCCTGAGCACCGATGACATGGCGCGCGCCACCGAGCTGGCTGCGGCCTTGGAGCGCATCAACCGGGAGCGCCGCGACATCGAGGGCGACATGCGCGAACAAGCGCTGGAGTTGGCGCAGCAAATGTTTGATCCCGATGAGCCAGCGCCACCCGCTTTGTGTGTGTTTGATCCTGATTTCCACGAAGGCGTGGTGGGCATCGTGGCGGCCAAACTCAAAGATTTGCACCATCGCCCAACTTTTGTGTTTGCCCCCAGCCAAGCAGCGGGTAAAGAACATGAACTCAAAGGCTCGGGTCGCTCCATTCCCGGGTTTCATTTGCGCGACGCTTTGGATTTGATGGCCAAGCGTTACCCCCACGTGTTGCTGCGCTTTGGCGGTCACGCCATGGCAGCTGGCTGCACATTGGACGAAGAAAATCTGGAGGCTTTTGAAGCCGCGCTGCAAGAAGTCGCGCAAGAGTGGCTGGATGCAACCACGTTGCAGCGCCAACTGCAAACCGACGGGCCGCTGCCCGTGCAATACCGAAGCACCGACGTGGCCGAGACGCTGTTGCGCGAGGTCTGGGGACAAGGCTTTGCCGCACCCACGTTCAGCGAAGAGCTGGAGGTGTTGAATCAACGCGTGGTGGGCGAAAAGCATCTGTCTCTCAAGCTCAAGCACCAAGGGCAACCGGTGGACGGCATTTGGTTTGGGCGAGTCGATCCACTGCCCAGCAAGGCGCATTTGGCTTATCGCTTGCAGGCCGACGAATGGCAAGGCGTCAAGCGCGTGCAGTTCGTGATTGAAGGCATGGCGCACGCGTCTTGAAAAAAAGAAATCTATGGCCAGCTCCAAAAAACCTGTTCTTCCAGAAGTTAATTTTTCCGACTACGGCGCGGTGCGCTACTTGCACTTGGGTACCGAGTGGGTGCAAGGCTCAATGCAAATCAGTGCGCCGTTTGACATCCACCTTGAATACGTGCAGCGCATGATGGCGTGGTTGTTGTTCACCGACATTGACAAAGTCAACCAGCGTCACGCCATGCAATTGGGCTTGGGCGCGGCATCGCTGACCAAGTTTTGCCACAAGCACTTGCGCACGAAAACGACGGCCATCGAACTCAATCCGCAAGTGGTGGCCGCGTGCCGTTTGTGGTTCAAATTGCCCGCTGACAGCGCCAAGTTGCAAGTCATTCTGGGAGACGCTGCAGAGGTGGCGCGGCACGACCATTGGCGCGGTCAAATCGATGCGCTGCAAGTGGACTTGTATGACCACGAAGCCGCTTGCCCTGTGCTGGACAGCGAAGCGTTTTATGCCGATTGCCGACATTTGCTCAGCGACGAGGGCTGCATGACGGTCAACTTGTTTGGCCGCAGTTCCAGCTATGAACAAAGCCTTCAAAAAATTGCTGCCGTGTTTGGCCAAGAGGCGGTCTGGGCTTTCAAACCCACGCGCGAAGGCAACACCGTGGTCCTGGCTTTGCGCACGGCGCAGCATCCCAAGCGCGGCGAGTTGATGCAACGCGCGCAAGCCATTCAAGACAAGTGGCCGCTACCGGCCACCAAATGGTTGCGGGTTTTAAAACCCATGGCAGATTGAGTCTGGGGTTTTCCCTAGCATTTTGTGTGCCAATGTGTAGGTGTAACCCACATCAGCAAGCAAAGTGCGAAAAGCCACAATTTAAAAGCCATATTTTTGGAGTGAGGGAATGAAATGATCAAAAGTCAAAAAGACTTTTTCTCCGGCCTGATGTTCACATTGGTCGGTGCAGGATTCGCTTGGGGTGCTTACAGCAGCTACTCCATCGGAACGGGTGCGCGCATGGGGCCGGGCTACTTCCCCATGTTGCTTGGCATTGTGTTGGCCGTGTTGGGTGCGTTTGTGACCTTTTATTCGCTGGTCGAGCACACCGAAGACGGTGACAAGATTGGTGCTTTTGCCTGGCGTCCTTTGGGCTACGTCTTGGGTGCCAACGTTGCCTTTGGCGTTTTGCTGGGCGGCTTGCCCAGCATTGGTTTGCCAGCGATGGGATTGATTGCGGCCATTTTTGCGTTGGTGATCATCGCCAGCAAAGCAGGCGATCATTTCGTCTGGAAAGATGTGTTGCTGCTTTCGGTGGTGCTGTCCATTGGCAGTTATGTTGCGTTCATCTTGCTGTTGAAATTGCAGATGCCCGTTTGGCCTACCTTCATCACTGGTTGAGTCGGGAGAAATAAAACATGGATTTGATTGCAAACCTCTCGTTGGGTTTTGGTGTGGCGTTCACGCCCATCAACCTTTTGTACGCTTTGGTCGGTTGTATTTTGGGAACGCTGATTGGCGTCTTGCCCGGCATCGGACCCGTGGCCACCATCGCCATGCTGCTGCCTGCGACTTACGCGCTGCCCCCTGTGTCGGCGCTGATCATGTTGGCCGGTATTTATTACGGCGCGCAATATGGCGGCTCTACCACGGCCATTTTGGTCAACTTGCCCGGTGAAGCTTCGTCGGTGGTGACCACCATCGATGGCTACCAAATGGCACGCAAAGGTCGCGCGGGTCCCGCGTTGGCTGCAGCAGGTTTGGGCTCGTTTTTTGCGGGTTCGGTGGGCACGTTGATCTTGGCGGCTTTTGCGCCTCCTTTGACCGAACTGGCCTTTAAGTTTGGCCCTGCTGAATATTTCTCGCTCATGATCTTGGGCTTGATTGGCGCGGTGGTGTTGGCTTCGGGCTCTTTGCTCAAAGCGATTGCCATGATTGTGTTGGGCTTGCTGATGGGCTTGGTGGGCACCGATGTGAACTCGGGCGTTGCGCGCTTTAGTTTTGACATTCCAGAGTTGACCGATGGCATTGGTTTTGTGACCGTGGCGATGGGTATTTTTGGTTACGGTGAAATCATCTCCAACCTGTCCAAGCCCGAAGAAGATCGTGAGCTCTTGACCGGCAAAGTCGAAGGTCTGTTCCCCACCAAAGAAGACTTTAAAAACATGGCGCCTGCTGTGTTGCGCGGTACGGCTTTGGGCTCGATCCTTGGCGTGTTGCCAGGTGGCGGTGCTTTGTTGGCCGCGTTTGCGGCTTATACGATTGAGAAAAAAATCAAGCTCAAACCCGGTGAAGTGCCTTTTGGTCAAGGCAACATCCGCGGTGTGGCTTCGCCTGAGTCTGCCAACAATGCGGGCGCGCAAACCTCTTTCATTCCCTTGCTGACTTTGGGCATTCCACCCAACGCCGTGATGGCTTTGATGGTGGGCGCGATGACGATTCACAACATCCAGCCTGGTCCTCAAGTGATGACCAGCAACCCCGAATTGTTCTGGGGTTTGATTGCCTCGATGTGGTTGGGTAACTTGATGCTGGTCATCTTGAACCTGCCGCTGATTGGCATGTGGATCAAGTTGTTGTCTGTGCCTTATCGCTTCTTGTTCCCTGCCATTGTGTTGTTCTGTGCGATTGGTGTGTACTCCACCAACAACAACACCTTTGACATTTGGATGGTGGCGGCTTTGGGTTTTGTGGGCTATTTGTTCCTCAAACTCGGATGCGAGCCGGCCCCCTTGCTCTTGGGATTCATCTTGGGCCCGATGATGGAAGAAAACTTGCGTCGTGCCTTGCTGCTCTCGCGCGGTGATTGGTCGGTGTTTGTTTCACGTCCTTTGTCTGGCGGCTTGTTGGCAGCGGCTGTGTTGCTGCTGGTGATTGTGTTGCTGCCCTCGATTCGTTCCAAACGCGAAGAAGCCTTCGTGGAAGAGTGATCACACAACGCTTATTCACTTAACTCAAAAACGGCACCTCGGGGTGCCGTTTTGCTATGACCATGAACTTTGATTTTTCAAATCCCTACACCTCCACCCGCTTGCCGGTGTTCGCACGCAACGCGGTGTCGACCTCGCACCCCTTGGCCGCGCAAGCGGGCTTGCGCATGCTGTGGCAAGGCGGCAACGCCGTCGATGCCGCCATTGCAGCAGCGGCAGCCATGACCATTGTGGAGCCCGTGAGCAACGGTTTGGGCTCGGATGCGTTTTGTCTGGTGTGGGATGGCCAGCAGTTGCTTGGCTTGAACGCGTCGGGTCGCGCGCCCCAGACTTGGACGCCCGATTACTTTCAGCGCAAGTACGGTGACGCAGCGCAAACGCCGCCCAAGCGCGGCATGGACTCGGTGACGGTTCCGGGCGCTGTGGCCAGTTGGGTGGCGTTGAGCGAGCGCTTGGGTCGCTTGCCTTTTGAAGATTTGCTGCAACCCGCGATTGAGATTGCCGAGCGTGGCTATTTGCTGCCCGTGGTGGTTCAACAAAAATGGGCGGCTGCAACGCCTGAATTGCAGAGTCTGCCCGGGTTTGCGCAAAGCTTTTTGCCTTGGGGACGTGCGCCGCAGGTGGGCGAATTGTTTCAGTTTGCTGCGGCTGCCAAAGGATTGCGCGCCATTGCCAAAACCAAAGGGCAGGCGTTTTATGGCGGCGAAATCGCGCACGCCATTGAGAAATTTTCTGCCCAACACGGCGGCAGCATCACCGCGCAAGACTTTGCTGCCTACCAAGCCGAATGGGTCACGCCGATTGCACAAAACTACCGTGGCTACACCTTGCACGAAATTCCGCCCAACGGCCAAGGCATTGCGGCCTTGATTGCGTTGGGGATTTTGGAAAATTTTGATGTCTCGGCTTTGGCTCTGGATGGCGTGGATTCGCAGCATTTGCAAATCGAAGCCATGAAGTTGGCGTTTGCAGACGTTTACCGCTACGTCGCCGAGCCCGCCAGCATGCAAGTCACCCCTGCGCAGATGCTCGATGCGGCCTACTTGAAGCAACGCGCAAAGTTGATCGACATGAAACGGGCCCAAGATTTTGGCGCTGGTAATCCTGTCAAGGGTGGCACGATTTACCTCACCGCAGCCGATGAAAACGGCATGATGGTCAGCTTCATCCAGAGCAATTACATGGGCTTTGGTTCGGGCTGTGTTGAGCCCGAGTTTGGCGTGAGTTTGCAAAACCGAGGGCACGCATTCAGCGTGCAAGCCCAAGGTTTGAATCCGGCCAATTTGGTGGCGCCGGGTAAGCGACCCTTTCACACCATCATTCCTGCGTTTTTGACGCGCGATGGCCAACCGGTGATGAGCTACGGCGTCATGGGCGCCAACATGCAACCGCAAGGTCACATGCAAACCTTGGTGCGCATGCTGGATTACCAACAAAATCCGCAAACAGCGTGCGACGCCCCTCGCTGGCGCTACAACGCGGGGCTGGAGATCAACGTGGAGTCTTCGTTGCGTGCAGACACGGCGCAGGGCTTGCAAGCGCGAGGCCATCGCGTGGAAGTGATCAACGACAGCTATCAAGACTTTGGGGCTGGCCAGTTCATTTGGCGAGCGGGCGATCCCAAGGTGCAAGGCTACGTGATTGCCAGCGACGCTCGCCGAGACGGGCTGGCGGCAGGTTTTTAAAGCGAACAAAGACCATGCGGTTGCGAGCAAGGCAAGTAGGTGCAAGGCTGCTGTGCTTGGCTGCGTTGTTGCTGCCTGCGGCTTGGGCGCACAACTTGGCGAGTGACGATGCGGCATTTCATGCACCCGAAATCGCCAGCGGCATCCAACGTCACCACGATGTGATGGCGCACCGCTTTGCTGTGGCGAGTGCCAATCCCATGGCGACGCAAGCGGGCTTTGAGATGCTCAAAGCTGGCGGCTCGGCGATGGACGCGGCAATTGCCGCACAGCTCGTGCTGGGTTTGGTCGAGCCGCAATCCAGTGGCGTGGGCGGTGGTGCTTTGATTTTGTACAGCGATGGCCAACGCTTGACGGCCTTGGATGGTCGAGAAACCGCGCCAGGCGCTGCGACCGAAGATTTGTTTTTAGACGCCAAAGGCCAGCCCCTGGCGTTTTATGACGCGGTGGTGGGCGGTCGCTCGGTCGGCACGCCGGGAACGTTGCGGGTGTTGGCGCTGGCGCACGAGCGTTACGGCAAGCTGCCTTGGAAAAAATTATTTCAACCTGCCATCCGATGGGCGAGCGAAGGCTTTGCGATCAGCCCGCGTTTGCACGCGCAAATCCAAGCCGATGCGTATTTGCGCCGAGATCCTCAAGCCTTGGCTTATTTTTATGACGCCCAAGGACAAGCGCATCCCGTGGGTTTTAAGCTGCGCAATCTGGCTTATGCAGATCTTTTGACCCGCGTGGCACAGCAGGGTGTGGATGCGTTTTATCGCGGTGCTGTGGCTCAAGAAATCGTGGACAAAGTGCAGCAACACCCCAGCAACCCCGGTCGATTGCAGTTGAGCGATTTGAGCCACTACCAGGCCAAAGAGCGCGAGGTGCTGTGCTTTGATGAACCCACCGCACAACGCCTGCTGCGCGTGTGTGGCTTTCCTGCGCCCAGTTCTGGGTTGATTGCGATGGGGCAGATTTTTGGGATCTTGCGCCAACTGCCTCACGACCATGACCACTTGGTCAACGGATTGCCCGATGCGGTGTGGTTGCACCGTTACACAGAAGCCTCTCGTTTGGCTTTTGCTGATCGCGCGCAGTATGTGGCCGATCCAGATTTTGTCGCCGCTCCTGCGGGCGACTGGGCGAGTTTGTTAGCGCCTTCGTATTTGCAACAACGTGCGCAGTGGGTGGGCGAGCGCCGCATGCCTCTGGCTCCGGCGGGCAAGCCTGCGGGTGCCACCGACCTTGGCTGGGTAGCCATGGGGCAGCAACCCGAGCACGGCACTTCGCACATCAGCGTGGTCGATGCGCAGGGCAACGCCGTGGCCATGACCACCACGGTTGAGAGCGCGTTTGGGTCACGCCAAATGGTGCATGGTTTTTTGCTCAACAACGAGTTGACCGATTTCAGCTTTGTCCCCCGCGACGCCCAAGGCCGCCCAGTTGCCAACCGGGTGGAGCCCTTCAAGCGTCCACGCTCTTCGATGTCACCGACTTTGGTGATGGATGGCCGCACTGGCGCCTTGCAGATGACCTTGGGCAGTCCAGGTGGCGCCATGATCATTGCGTTCACCACCAAAACTTTGTTTGGGTTGAGCCATTGGGGGTTGACGCCACAGCAAGCCATTGATTTGCCCAATGTCGTCAGCACTGCCGATGCGCTGTGGGTGGAGCCGCATGCGTTTGATGACGCCACCTTGCAGGCCTTGCGACAGCTTGGGCATGCGGTCAAGGAGCAAGACTTGCCCAGCGGCATTCAAGCCATTGTGCGAACACAAGTCAACCACCAACCGGTGTGGATGGGTGGCGCCGATTCGCGGCGTGAGGGTTTGGTGTTGGGACGTTGACGCACGCGATGGCGCGCCGTTTATTTCGGCATCGCCTCGTCGTCCGTGGGGTCGGTGTTGCGCATCAGGGCGTAGCGGGTCATGCGCTGGCCTTGCACCAGACGGATCACGCGTTTGAGCGGAATGCCAATGTGCGCCAAGGTTTGGCTGGCCAGCATCAAGCTGCCTTCAATCACTTCGGGGACGACTTCGGCGGCGCCGGCTTGGCGCAGTTGCTCCAAATCCTTGTCGTCGTGGGTGCGCACAATCACGGGCACGTGAGGCGCGTGTTCTTTCACCCACGCCAACACTTTCAAGGCCGAGGGCGTGTCGGGGTAAGTCACCGCCACGGCAGCAGCGCGCACCAAACCCGCTGACATCAAGCTGGCAAGTCGTGTGGCGTCACCAAACTCCACGTGGTTGCCTGCTTCGCGCGCTGCTTGCACTTTGTCTGGGTCGGAGTCCAGCGCCACGTAGGCAATGTGTTCTAGCTTGAGCAACTCCACCAAGTTGTGTCCGCTGCGACCATAGCCGCACACGATGACGTGGTTTTCAATTTGTATCGTGCGTTGCGCCATGCCCGTGAGCGCGAGCGACTGCATCAACCAATCGCTGCTGACCCAGCGGTTGACGATGGCATCGGCCTTCATGATCAAAAAGGGCGTGGCAATCATTGACAACACCATCGACGCCAAAATGGGACTGACCCAAGTGGCAGGAATGAGTTGATGCACCTGCCCAAGCGAGAGCAGCACAAAACCAAATTCACCTGCTTGCGCCAAGTACAGACCCGTGCGCAAGCTCACCCCAGCGGGTGCGCCTTGAACGCGCGCCAACACAAACACCAGCCCCGCTTTGATGAGCACCGGCACCAAGCTCAACGACACCACCCAAGCCCAGCTGTCAAACACCACCTCCCAATCGAGCTTCATGCCGATGGTGATGAAAAACAAGCCCAGCAACAAATCGTGAAAAGGCCGAATGTCGGCCTCCACTTTGTGCTTGAAGTTGGTTTCGGCAATCAACATGCCAGCCAAAAAAGCGCCCATCGCCAGCGACAGCCCGGCCAGCTCGGTCAGCCACGCCAAGCCCAGCGTCATCAACAGCAGGTTGAGCATGAACAGCTCATCGCTTTTGCGTTTGGCCACCAAGCGCAGCCAAGCCCGCATCGCGCCTTGTCCACCCCAGAGCAAAACGCCGACCAACAAAGCAGCTTTGAGCAATGCCATCGTCAGCACTTGGGCGATGTTGTTGTCACCCAAATCAGCCACAGCGGGAATCAACACCAGCAACGGCACCACGGCCAAGTCTTGAAACAACAACACGCCCATCACGCGTTGACCATGCGGGGACTCCAGCTCGACGCGATCGACCATGAGCTTGACCACAATCGCCGTGCTGGACATGGCCAAGGCACTGCCCAAAACCAAAGCGGTTTGCCAACTCACCCGCCAGGTGAAACCCATTTGATGCAGCAACCAACCAATGCCAAAGTTGACAACCACCGCGCCCAGCAAGGTCAACACCACTTGTCCCAGACCCAGCCCAAAGACCAGTTTGCGCATTTGGTGCAGCTTGGGCAGGTTGAATTCCAGCCCAATGACAAACATCAAAAACACCACACCAAACTCGGCCAAATGTTCAACTGCCACAGAATCTTGAATCAGCGCCAAGGCGTTGGGCCCCATCAACAAACCGGCGAACAAATAGCCCAGCATGACGGGCAAATGCATCAGCCGACACCCCACCACGCACACCACCGCCGCACACAGATAGAGCAGGGTGAGTTCAAGTGAGGTCATGGGTGGCGGTATGAAAACGTGAGTGACAGAGGGAGAAACTGGTGGCGACTAAACTCCACCATTGATTGATTGTAAAAATCATTTGTGTCTAATTTAGATTTCGTATCAACATTTTCAACACCCCATGCCTGACGCACGACAGCGAACCCTCACAGGACTTATCTTGGCTTCAGCGGGCGCGATTGCGTTCAGCGGCAAGGCCATCATCGTGAAGCTGTCGTATCGCTATGGCGTGGATGCGGTGACCGTCATCATGTTGCGCATGTTGTTGGCGTTGCCATTTTTCATCGTCATGGGCTTTTGGTCAGAGCGTCAAACCCATGCCAAAGCCAACCCACTCACCCGTGCCGATGGGCTGCGCATTGTGGGCTTGGGGTTTGTGGGGTATTACTTGTCCAGCTACCTGGATTTTTTGGGCTTGCAATACATCACCGCCAGCTTGGAGCGGCTCATCTTGTACCTCAACCCCACCTTGGTGGTGGTGCTCAGTTGGGTGCTGTACAAAAAGCCGATCAGCCCGATTCGGATGTTGGCCATGGCCATCAGCTACAGCGGGGTGTTGTTGGTTTTCTCGCACGAATTGAGCTTGGCCGGTGACAACGTGTTGTGGGGCGCGGGCTTGGTGTTTGCCAGCGCGTTGAGTTATGCGATTTATTTGATGCTCAGCGGCCAATGGGTGCAGCGCATCGGCTCCATTCGCTTGGTGGGCTGGGCCACCAGCGTGGCGTGCGTGTGTTGCATTGTTCAATTTTTGGTGTTGCGTCCTGTGTCTGCGGCTTGGGTACAAGCCGAGGTGTGGCAGTTGGCGGCGCTCAATTCGGTCGCTTGCACGGTGGCGCCGGTGCTCATGGTCATGTTGGCGATTGAGCGCATTGGCGCTGGCTTGACGGCGCAAACCGGCATGATCGGTCCCATGGCCACCATCGCCATGGGGGTGATTTTCTTGGGCGAGCCGCTCAACGCTTGGATTGGCGTGGGCACCGCCTTGGTGTTGGGTGGTGTTTTCATCGTTTCTAAATACGGAGCAAAGTAAATGGATCTCGGACTCAAAGGAAAGTGGGCTTTGGTGGGCGGCGCAAGCAAAGGCTTGGGGCTGGGTTGCGCGCAATCGTTGGCGCGCGAGGGTGCCCATGTGGTGGTGGTCGCGCGCGGTGAGCAAGCTTTGAACGAAGCTGCTCAATCGTTGCGCCAGTTCGGCACCCACATCGTTGCGGTGGCGGCCGACATCACAACTGCTGCTGGACGCGAGGCGGTGTGGGCAGCGCCGGGCGGTCCGGGGAAAAACTTTGACATCGTGGTCACCAATGCAGGCGGCCCCCCGCCCGGTGACTTTCGCAATTGGGACCGCGAGGTGTGGATCAAAGCCCTGGACGCCAACATGCTGACCCCCATTGAGTTGATCCAAGCCACGGTAGACGGCATGGCCGAGCGGGGGTTTGGACGCATCGTCAACATCACCTCGGGCGCGGTCAAAGCACCGATTGATATTTTGGGTTTGTCCAATGGCGCGCGCTCGGGTCTGACCGGGTTTGTCGCAGGCGTGGCGCGAACCGCTCAGCTGGTGGCGCGCAACGTCACCATCAACAACCTTTTGCCAGGCGCTTACGACACCGATCGCTTGCAAACCACGCTCAAAGGCGGTGCTGAAAAAACAGGCAAACCTTTGGAGCAAGTGATTGAAGCGCGCAAAAGCGGTATTCCAGCTCGGCGCTTTGGTCATCCCTCGGAGTTTGGCGATACCTGTGCATTTTTGTGTTCAGCGCAAGCGGGCTACATCACCGGTCAAAACATCTTGACCGATGGTGGCGCTTACCCGGGCACTTTCTGAGCCAAAGAGCCAATAACCCTGGCGACACCCCAACGGGTCAATTCATGGCAGGATTTGCCAGTTTTGTTAAATCAATAATTTCTGGAGTACAGCGCATGAGCAAAGCAGTCATCATCGAAAAAAACGGCGGCCCTGAGGAACTCAAAATTGTCGACGTGCAAGTCGGTCAACCCGGCGCAGGTGAGATTCGAATTCGGCACAAAGCCATTGGTCTGAACTTCATCGACGTCTACCAACGCAGCGGTTTGTACCAACTGCCCATGCCTTTGCATTTGGGCATGGAAGCTTCGGGCATCGTCGAAGCGGTGGGCGAGGGCGTGACCCACCTCCAAGTGGGCGATCGTGCCGCTTATGCCAGCAACCCGCCCGGCAGTTACAGCGAAGCGCGCGTCATGCCTGCCAAATGCGTGGTCAAGTTGCCCGATGCCATTTCGTTTGAAACCGGCGCGGCCATGATGCTCAAAGGCTTGACAGCGCAATACCTGCTCAAGCGCAACGTGCCGTTTGGGGGCTTCAAGTCTGGCGACTTTGTGTTGTTCCACGCGGCGGCTGGCGGTGTGGGTTTGATCGCTTGCCAATGGGCCAAAGCCTTGGGCTTGCAGTTGATTGGCACCGCAGGCAGCGACGCCAAATGCCAACTCGCTAAAAACAATGGCGCAGCCCACGTCATCAATTACAGCAAAGAAGACTTCTTGGCTCGGGTCAAAGAAATCACCGGTGGCAAAGGCGTCAAAGTGGTGTACGACTCGGTGGGCAAAGACACTTGGGACAAATCGCTGGACTGCTTGGAGCCCTTGGGACTGATGGTCAGCTTTGGCAATGCTTCAGGCCCCGTGGCTCCTGTCGCGCCTGGCATCTTGGGCCCCAAAGGTTCGCTCTACCTCACACGCCAGACCTTGTTCACACACATCGCCACGCGCGAGCGTACCCAAGAAATGGCCGACGATTTGTTCGAAGCCGTCACCAGCGGCAAGGTGCACATCCACATCGACCAAACCTACAAACTGGAAGATGTGGCACAAGCCCACCGCGATTTGGAAGCACGCAAGACCACGGGTTGCACCGTGATCACGCTGTGAACCTGAGCGTCAGCGTCCGCGTCTGACGCGCAACACCTCGTCCAAAATCAAGCAGGCAGCGCCAAGCGTGATGGCGCTGTCTGCCAAGTTGAACGCAGGAAAGTGGATGCCTGCGTAGTAAAAGTCCAAAAAATCGACCACATAGCCGTGGATCATGCGGTCGATCACATTGCCCAACGCACCGCCCAAAATACAGCCCAGTGCAAAGCCAAACAGCTTTTGTCCGGCTTGTTGTTGGAGCATCCAAACAATCACCCCAGCCGCCACCACGCCCAAGCCCGTGAAAAGCCAGCGTTGCCAACCGCCGGCTGCGGCCAAGAACGAAAACGCTGCGCCC
>CAIYFE010000228.1 GCA_903925445.1 uncultured Burkholderiales bacterium
AATGAACAACTGCATTTTGAAAAAACAATGCGCCAACACACGCAACGTCAGCTTGGTCTCTAAAAACGGTGGCGTCTACCGTTCGTATTTTTTGTCAGACCTCAAGACCTATAAATTTCACCAACACTGCGTCACGCCACAAGGCAAATGGCATCCTGACACCACTTGCTACACGATTGAAAACAACTTGCCCGCCAACCGTTGAAACCCATTTTTAGGACAACGGCAAAAAAGGCGCTTTGGCTTTTTCACACAAACCGCCGTTGAGGGCTTGCAGCAGTTCAATCAATTGCACGCGTTGCGCCAGACTCAGGGGCGACATCAATTGCTCGTAGGCGTCGTGTGCGAGCGCTTGAGCTTTTTCTAACAAACGCCGACCCGCTGCGGTGAGCTTGACCTCCATTTGTCGTTTGTCGCTCGCTGACACGCTGCGCTGAATCAAGCCACGCTCTTGCAAGCCGCGCAACACACGCAGCACCGTCACTTTGTCAAATGCCAGCGCGCGCGCCAGCCGACTTTGGTCAATTTTGGGTTCATGCGCCAGCACCATGAGTGCGCCATATTGGGCTTGGGTCAAGGCCACCGAGGCACACGCGTTTTCAAAAACAGCGGCCGATATTTGATGCGCACGCCGAAGCAAAAAACCAGGGCGTTGGTACATGTCACCTAAGTGCACCGATTGGGGGTTTTCCATGAGCGAGCGAAGAAGTGTTGCATCAATAATCGTTTGCATGCTAACAAATCAGCGTCACGCATGGCGTCAGGAGAAACGATGAAAGTAGCCATCATCGGAGGCGGCATTGCAGGCTTGGGACTGGCATTGAACCTGCACGCCCGTGGCATCGATTGCGAAGTGTTCGAAAGCGTGCCCGAGGTCAAAGAAATGGGCGTTGGCATCACCTTGCTGCCCCACGCCACGCGTGAATTGGCAGCCTTGGGCGTGTTGGCACAACTCGAAGCAGTGGCCATTGAAAACTTAGAAAGCGTGTTCTTCAACCGCTTTGGCCAGTTTGTTTACAAAGAATTGCGCGGTCGCCACGACGGCTACAGCACGCCCGAGTTGGGCATTCACCGTGGCAAGTTGCACCGCATCTTGTTTGAAAACGTGTTGCTGCGCTTGGGCGCTGACAAAGTGCATACCGGTCACCGCTGCGTGCGTGTGGATCAGACCGAGCACCATGCCAGCATCAGCTTTGCTCTGTCAGACGGCAGCACTCGTACCGTGCAAGCAGACATCGCCGTGGCATGCGATGGCGTGAACTCGACGGTGCGCAAACAATTTTTTCCTGACGACAAAATTTGTTTTGCAGGCATCAACACGTGGCGCGGCGTGACGGTTCACAAACCCATCTTGACGGGCAAAAGCTACATGCGCATTGGTTCGATCGACACCGGCAAGATGGTGGTCTACCCCATCGTGGACAACGTCGATGGACAGGGCAACCAACTCATCAACTGGATGGCTGAAATTCGCCTTCCCGACACCCCCATGAACGACTGGAACAAATTGGGCAGCGGTGCGGATTGCGTGCAATATTTCAAAGACTGGAAATTCCCGTGGCTGGATGTGCCGCACCTGATCTTGTCTGCCCAGCGCGTGTTCGAGTACCCAATGGTGGACAAAGATGCGCTGCCTCAATGGAGTTTTGGCCGCATCACTTTGATGGGCGACGCGGCGCACCCCATGTATCCGCGCGGCTCCAATGGTTCGGCACAAGGCCTGATTGATGCACGCACCTTGGCCGATGTGTTGCAGCAACACACCGATGTCGTGGCCGCTTTGAAGCATTACGAACAACTGCGCTTGCCCACCACCGCCAAAGTGGTGCAAACCAACCGCACAACACCGCCCGACTTCATCATCATGAAAGCCGATGAACTCAGCGGCAACCAACCCTTTCATCACATTGACGACCTCATCAGCCAAGAAGCGTTGCGTCAAATTTCAGATCAATACAAGCAAGTGGCGGGCTTTGCCGCCAAGTCATAACCCCAAGGAGACTGTCATGGATCGTCGCGCATTTGTTCGCCATTCCGGCCTCGCCACCGGCGGCGCCTTACTCGCAGCAGCTACCACGCCCAGCATGGCGCACAACGCGGTCAAAACACCGTTTGAAGTGCCTGCGACCTACATTCCCATTGTGGGATCCGACGAGAAATTTCCTGTGCGTCGCATCTACTGCATTGGCCGCAACTATGCGGCGCATGCGCGTGAAATGGGTTCAGACCCCACCCGCGAACCCCCCTTTTTCTTTCAAAAACCCACCGATGCCATTCAGCACGTGAGCGCAGGCACCGTGGCCGATCACCCTTATCCACCGCTGACCAAAAACTACCACTACGAAGCCGAACTGGTGGCGGTGTTGGGCAAAGGTGGGCGCAATGTTCCCGTGGACCAAGCGTTGAATTTGGTCTACGGTTACACCTTGGGACTGGACATGACGCGGCGCGATTTACAACGTGCGCTGGGTGACGAGAAAAAACCTTGGGAAATTGGCAAAAGCTTTGACCATTCCGCACCCATTGGCGCTGTGCACAAAGTGGCGCAGACCGGACACTTCACGCAAGGCGCGATTTGGCTCAAGGTCAACGGACAAACCAAACAAAGCGCCGATCTCAAAGACATGATTTGGTCTGTGGCCGAACAAATTGCCAAGTTGTCTGAGGCGTTTGAACTCATGCCGGGCGACATCATCTACGCGGGCACGCCTGACAACGTCGGCCCCGTCGTGCGCGGCGATGTGATTGAAATGCACATCGACGGCTTGCCCAACCTCAGCGTCAAAATTGTTTAAACCATGACCCAGCACACCCGCCCCGCGCCTTACGTTCGCATCGCCACCGAAGAAGCGTTTTGTCCTTCCGAAATGTTGGACATTTATCGAACCATCTTGGCGCAACCCCACGTCGATCCTGGTTTTAAAAGCCTGATGGGTTTTTACATGAGCAGTCCCAGCGAACGGGCGCAACACATCATGCGATGCTTGACCGACATGGACCAAATTCGCATCGGGCACATGGACGATGCAGGCGTTGACATGCAAGTCATTGCCCTGACATCGCCCGGCGTGCAATGCATGGACACGGCCACGGCGGTCTCGTTTGCCAAATTTGCCAACGACGAATTGGCCACCGGCATTCGACGCCATCCCACGCGTTTTGTGGGCATGATTGCCGTTGCACCGCAAGACCCCGCCGAAGCCGCCAAAGAAATTCACCGTGGCGTGAACCAACTGGGCATGCATTCGGTGGTGATCAACTCGCACACCCACGGCGAATATTTGTCGGACCCCAAATTTTGGGAAATCTTTGAAGCGGCCGAAGCGCTCAACACCCCCATCTACCTGCACCCCAACACACCGCCGGCCAACATGATTGGCCCGTTTCTTGAAGCAGGCTTGGATGGCGCGGTGTTTGGCTTTGGTGTGGAAACCGGACTGCACGCGCTGCGACTGATCACCGCCGGCGTGTTTGATCGCTTCCCTAAATTGCAAATCATTTTGGGGCACATGGGCGAAGCGCTGCCGTTTTGGGCTTACCGCTTGGACTACATGCACGCAGCCACCGTGCGCTCCAAGCGCTACGACAGCGTCAAACCTTTGAAGCGAAAACCCAGCGACTACCTGCGCGACAACTTTCACATCACCTGCAGCGGCATGGCGTGGCACAAAGCCATTGCCTTCACCCAAGACGTGGTGGGCGAAGACCGGGTGCTCTACGCGATGGACTACCCCTACCAATACGCCATCGACGAAGTGCACGCACTCGACGGCATGGACATGAACCCCGTGGCCAAGAAAAAGTTTTATCAAACCAACGCGCAGGCTTTGTTCAACATCCCCGATGCGCTGCTGCCGCGTTGAACGCCCACAAGGAAAAATCATGAAACGCTTGCTTGCTTTGGCTGCCTGGGTGGTGTGTGCCTTGCTGAGTGTGAATGCCACGGCTCAAAACACCACGCCCATCAAAATCATCGTGCCCTTCACACCTGGCACTGGCATGGACACGATTGCGCGCACGGTGCAGCCGCAACTGGCCGAACGCATGGGGCAACCCGTGGTGGTGCAAAACATGCCCGGCGCCAGCGGCAACATTGGCGCAGACTTTGTGGCCAAGTCTGCCCCCGATGGCAACACCCTGCTGATGGGTGCCAACACCATGTTGATCGCCTCTCAGTTGTACAAAAACACGCCTTTCAATCCCGTCAAAGACTTTGCCCCTGTGACCATGTCGGCCTATGGCACGTTGATGCTGGTGGCGCACCCCAAAACTGGCATTAAAAATGTCCAAGACTTGGTCAAGCTCGCACGCGCCAAACCGGGCGACATCACCTTTGGTTCCCCCGGCGTGGGCACACCACACCACATGGCGATGGAGTTGTTCAAGCTCGAAACCAATGCCTTCATGCTCCATGTGCCCTACCGAGGCACGGCCGGATACACGCAAGATTTATTGGCGGGTGAGTTGATGGTGGGATTTTTGCCGGTTCACATCGCGCAGGGTTTTGTCAAATCCGGCAAGCTCAATGCCTTGGCGGTGGGCAGCTTAAAGCGCCACCCTGTCGCGCCCGAAGTCCCCACGTTTGCCGAATTGGGTTACAAAAACATCGATGTTGACCTTTGGTACGCCTTTTTTGTGCCAGCCAAAACGCCTGCGCCTGCTGTTCACAAACTCAATGCCGAACTCTCCAGCATCTTGCAACAAGCTTCGGTCAAAGACCTGTTGGGCAAGGCGGGGTTAGATGCCAGCGCCTCTTCGCCCGAGGAGCTGGGCGCCATCGTGGCGCGCGATTACCCCCGTTGGGGACGGGTCATTCAACTCAAAGGCATCGTGGCCGATTAGGCCTCGGCGAGAATAGACGGTTTTTATTTCATCAGCCCATAAGGAATGACATGGCTTTGCTCGAAAAATTGAATTGGCGTTATGCCGCTAAAAAATTGGATCCCGCTAAGAAGGTTCCACAAGAAAAACTCGACCGCATCTTGGAGGCCATCCGTTTGGCGCCTACGTCCAGCGGCCTGCAACCTTACGAAGTGTTTGTGGTGAGCAACCATGATTTGCTGCAACGCATCCAACCCATTGCGTTCAACCAAGGCCAAGTGGCCGATTGTTCCCACCTGTTGGTTTTCGCGGCTTGGGACCACTACACCCCTGAGCGCATCAACATGATGTTTGACTTGACCAACAAAGAGCGCGGCTTCACCAGCGAAGGCTGGGAAAACTACCGCAAGATGCTGCTCTCCAACTACCCCAACCGTCCCGCCGAAGTCAACTTCGAACACGCAGCGCGTCAGGCCTACATCGGCATGACCGCAGGCTTGGTCGCCGCGGCCTTTGAAGAAGTCGACTCCACACCCATGGAAGGTTTTGATGCCAACGCTTTGGACGAGCTCTTGGGTCTGCGCGCCAAAGGCCTGCGCAGCGCCGTGATCGTGACCTTGGGTTATCGCGAAGCCGACAAAGATTGGTTGGTCAACCTCAAAAAAGTGCGTCGCGCACGCGCTGACTTCATCCGCGAAGTCGCTTAAAAATCGCTCACGGCGTCGCGGGCGCAACCGATGCGCCCTGCACGCCGTGACGCGCAAGTGCTTGCTGCACAAATCCCCCCGCGCGCAATTCCTCCACAAATTCACTCAGCCATTGCTGCGCCTGTTGGCCGCGCGCGATGGGCAAGCCCATGGCTTGGTGAATCACCATGAAGCGCCCCGGCAACAAACGCAAATTGGGCAAGCGTTTGGCATCGGCCTCGAGTTGCTGCTTGACGCCTGCTGCCACATCCAAACCCTGCGCCACAAAATGATCCACCACCGCGGGTGAAGATTCGGCGCGCACAATTTGCGCTTGCTTCAAATGACGGGTTAAAAACAAATCGTAAGCACTGCCTTGCCCCACCACCACGCGTGTGCCTGCCCGATCAACTTCGTCGTTGTTTTTCAAGGGCGAGTCCATTCGCACCAAGTAGCTGCCTTCAATTTGCACGTACGCATTGGTGAAGTTCACGCCCTCAGCACGCGCGGGGTCGATGGCAAAAAAACCCACATCGGCTTGGCCTTGGGTGACGGCTTGGACCGATTGCATGGCTTTGTCCACCACCACAAACGTGACTGGCGTGCCCAAGCGTTTGGCCAGTTCTTGCGCGATGTCCACCGACACGCCCACGGGCTGACCTTTGGCATCTTGACCCGCCAAGATGGGATTGCCCAAATTGATGGCCACCCGCAAAGTGCCATTGGGTGCAATGCGTTGAGCCGCTGAAGCTGAGTGAGTCGTCATATCGGGCAAATCCTTGGCAACACCATCCACGCAGCCCGCAATGCACAGGCTCAGCAAAGCGAACCCGCCAACACGGCGCCAATGGTTGTATTTGAAATGTGTCATGTGGGCTTATTTTGACCCACCCTTGAATGAGCCATTTAGTATTCATTTAAAGAATAAAATCGCTCGCTTTGGGACACGTGTTGTGACTGCTTTGTATCGCACACCCCGCCGCGAGCGTGGCGCAGCGGCTTGGGTTTTAGGGGTTGGCATTTGTGCCTTTGAAGTTTCAGCCCAGACTTTGGCTGACACCCCAATTTCAGACACCATCGTTGTCACCGCCAACCGCATCGCGCAACCTTTGAGCCAAGTGCTGGCCGATGTGAGCGTGATTGAACGCAGCGAAATTGAACAAGCCGGCGCGGGTGCGCTGGCCGATGTGCTTGAACGCTTAGGCGGCATTCAGTTCACGCGCAGCGGTGGCGCGGGCGCACACACCCAAGTGTTTGTGCGAGGCGCAGAAGCGCGTTTTACCGCTGTGTTCATCGACGGCGTTCGGGTTGACAGCCAAGCATTTCTTGGCGGTGCCAACTGGCAAAACATGCCCTTGTCGCAGATTGAGCGCATCGAAATCTTGCGTGGCCCCGCCGCAGCGGTGTATGGATCTGATGCAGTGGCCGGCGTGATCCAAATATTTACCCGACAAGGCACCACAAAATTTCGCCCCTTTGTCAGCGCCGGTTGGGGCAGCTACCAAACCCGCCAAAGCGATGCTGGATTTTCTGGCAGCAACGCTTGGTTGGATTACAGCCTGAGCGTGTCCAAGCAATCCAGCCAAGGTTTCAACGCAAGAAAATCAAGCGCCTTCAACCCCGATGCCGATGGTTTTGATCAACACAGCATCACCGGCAGGCTGGGTCTGTCTTTGCCCAACGAACAGCGCTTGGAACTCACGCTCGCGCAAAACTTTCTCGATGCGCAATACGACAGCGACGACCAACCCCAAAGCGATCACCACGCGCTGTACACCTTGCAAGCCGTTGCTTTGAACTGGCAATGGCATCGCCATGATGGACAAACCAGCCAAGTGTCGGTGAGCACCAGCAGCGATTCCGACGAAACACGACCGCACGACAGCGCCGACTTCACCACGTGGGGACAGCGCACCAATTGGCTGATGCAACACCAATACCGAGCAGGCGAACACCAATTCAGCGGTTTGCTTGAGCAACGCCAAGAACAATTTCAATTGGTCGATGTGCTGCAAACCACCACCACACAAACAGCCGCTGCTTTGGGCTACGGTTTGGCACGCCACGCCCACACCTTGCAAGCCAATGTGCGGCACGATCGCCAAAGCCAATTTGGCAGCAAAAACACCGGCAATCTGGCCTATGGCTATGCCTTGAATTCGCAATGGCGTGTGAGCGCCAGCATGGCCAGTGCTTTTCGCGTGCCCAGCTTGTATGCGCGCTTTTCGCCCATCGAAGGCAATCCCAAGTTGCGCCCCGAAACCGCACGCCACCAAGAGCTGGGTTTGCGTTACCAACAAGCCCACACCGAATTGGGGCTGGTGGCTTACCAAACCGACTTGCGCAACTTGTTTCAGTCCATCGACAACCGTTTTGAAAGCACCGCCAAAGCCGAACTCAAAGGTGCCAGTTTGTCTGGGCAAACCCAATGGCGCAAAGCACAGCTGCGTTTTTCGTGGGATGTGCAAAATCCGCGTGACTTACAAACCCACACCACGTTGGCGGGTCGAGCGCGTCACTTTGCCAACTTGAGCCTTCAAACCCAAACCCAAGGCTGGACTTGGGGCACCGAGCTGCGCTTAGTGGGTCAAACGTTTTACAACCGCGCCACCCACACCTTGCCCGGTTATGGATTGCTCCATGTGTTCGCCAACAAGCAAGTGCACAAAGACTGGCATTTGCAAACACGCATCAGCAATTTGGCCAACCACGCCTACGGGGTTTCGCCCAATTTCAACGCCCCGGCTCGCTCGATCTTTGTGGGCTTGAAGTGGGCGCCATCGTCCTGACGCAATCCGGACATTTCGCGCTCCGGTACAGTTCAGCCCATGACCTACAGCGTGAAAGAAATGTTTTATACCATGCAAGGCGAAGGCGCCAATGCCGGACGCCCTGCCGTGTTTTGCCGCTTTTCGGGCTGCAATTTATGGACTGGCCGCGAAGAAGACCGCTCCAGCGCCGTTTGCCAATTCTGTGACACCGACTTTGTCGGCACCGATGGCGATGGCGGCGGTAAATTCGCCCACGCACAAGAATTGGCCAGCGCCATCGCCAGCTTTTGGCCTACAAACGACAACGCCCATCGATTTGTCGTGCTCACAGGCGGCGAGCCTTTGCTGCAAGTCGATGCCGCCTTGATTGAGGCTTTGCATGCCCAACACTTCGTGATTGCCGTTGAAACCAATGGCACCATCGCGCCCCCAGCGGGCATCGATTGGTTGTGCGTGAGTCCCAAAGCGGGCAGCACCTTGGCCGTGACGGCGGGGCAAGAGCTCAAGCTGGTGTTTCCTCAGCTGTTGGCAAATCCGCGACAATTCGAGTCTTTGAACTTTGAAAACTATTATTTGCAGCCCTTGGATGGCCCTCAAGCACAGGCCAACACCCAAGCCGCCGTGGCCTATGCCCAAGCGCATCCACAATGGCGATTGAGCTTGCAAACGCATAAGTTGATCGGCATCCGATGAAATTTGAACTCAGCCAGCGCTTTTACTTTGAAGCGGCTCACACCTTGCACCGCACCATCGAAACCGAGGGCAGTCTGCGCATCCACGGCCACACCTACCACGGTGAAATCACCATCGCCGGATCGCCCGACCCTGCTTCGGGCATGATGATGGACTTGGCCTACTTGCGCCAAGAAGTCAACAAAGTGCGCGATTTGCTCGATCACCGTTTTTTGGACGAAGTCCAAGGCATTGGCCCCGCGACCTTGGAAAACTTGTGTTTGTTCATCTACAACCAGCTCAAAACATCGTTGCCCCACATTGCGCAAGTGGTGGTGGAGCGCCCCGCCAGCGGAGACCGCTGCTGCCTCAAAATTTAATGCTGCATGCGGTCGCGTTGCGCCAAATCGGGAAAGAGTTTGAGCCACCAAAGCGCCACAGCCATCGTGCCTAAGCCGCCTATCACCACCGAGCCTACCGGCCCCCACCATGCGGCGGTGGCACCCGATTCGAATTCACCCAACTGATTGGATGCACCAATGAAAATGGTGTTGACGGCTGCCACACGACCGCGCATCTCGTCGGGTGTTTCCAACTGAACCAACGTCAATCGCGTGACCACGCTGATGTTGTCTGCAGCCCCCGTCACCACCAAGGCCGCCAAAGACAGCCAAAAATTCTCGGACACACCAAACACCACGGTCGCCGCACCAAAGACAGCCACCGCGCACAACAAACGTTTGCCAATGTGGCGTTGCAAAGGGTAGCGGGCAATCACCAAAGACATGGCCAACGCACCCACCGCCGGTGCAGCACGCAGCAAGCCCAAACCTTGTGGCCCCACATGCAAAATATCGCGGGCATAAATGGGCAGCAAAGCGGTGGCGCCGCCTAAAAGTACTGCGAACAAATCCAGCGCCATGGCACCCAGCAACATTTTGCGTTCCCACACAAACGCCACCCCAGCAAGCACCGTGCGCCAACTCGCTGCCGTGTGTGTGGGTTGGTGGTGAAGGGTCACGCGCAGGGTTTGAATACCCGCCAGCAACGAAAGCACACAACACACGGCATACACCATCAAAGGACTGGCCGCGTAGAGCACGCCTCCCAATGCAGGACCGCCAATGATGGCCGCTTGCATTCCGCTGGAGCTGACAGCAATGGCCGATTGCAACAACTTAGAAGGCACCAACAACGGCGTGATGGCTTGTTGCGCGGGCATCTGAAATGCCCGCGTGATGCCCAGCACCACCGCCAAGGTGAACATGAGTTCTCGGTTGGCAAATTGCGCTTG
>CAIYFE010000229.1 GCA_903925445.1 uncultured Burkholderiales bacterium
CCCCGGTGCAGAAGAAGCTTTTGACACCATGCGTTACAGCCGTCCTGAAATTGAACCCATTGCCCATGTTGCCTTTCAAGCAGCCCGCAAACGCAAAGCTGCAGGCACAGAAGGCCGTGTCACCAGCGTAGACAAAGCCAATGTGCTGGAAACCTTTCAAATGTGGAAAGACGTGGTGAGCGAAGTGGGTCAGCAATATCCTGACATCGCGCTGGATCACATGTACGTGGACAACGCAGCCATGCAATTGGTCAAAGAGCCTAAACGCTTTGACGTGGTGGTGACTGGCAACATGTTTGGCGACATTTTGAGTGACGAAGCCTCGATGTTGACCGGCTCCATTGGCATGTTGCCCTCCGCCTCGCTGAACAGCAAAAATCAAGGCCTGTACGAACCCAGCCACGGCAGCGCGCCTGACATCGCGGGCAAAGGCATCGCCAACCCACTGGCCACCATTTTGAGTGCCGCCATGATGCTGCGCTTCTCGCTCAACCAAGCACAAGCAGCGGACCGCATCGAGGTTGCGGTTAAACAAGTTCTGGCACAGGGCCTGCGTACCGCCGATATTTACAGCCCTGGCACCACCCAAGTCAGCACCCGCGAGATGGGTGATGCAGTGGTGAAAGCCTTGAAGTAATCTGTTTTCACTCTTGAAAAAGCGGCCTCATCAGGCCGCTTTTTATTGGCTTGAGGGCAAATCGCATAGATTTTTTTTGTAGTCAAAACTTCCCCCCGCATCCAAACACCGATCCACGGCAAGGTACTGCGCCACATCAGGCCAACTCCAAACAAGCAAGAGCAAGACCACCCAAAGCAAAAAGTATTTCATTCTTAACTCAAACAACAAAGTGATAATAGAAAAACTGCTCATCCCGTTTCCAACCCAAAGACTCATAAGTGGCTTGAGCTGCGGCATTGCTGATTGACGTTGACAGTGACACACGGACTGCGCCTAGTGTTCGGGCGTAATGGGTGGCTGCTTGTATCAACTGACGAGCCACGCCTTTTTTGCGAGCATTTTCAGCAACAAACAAATCATTCAAGACAAATACCCGCGCCAGTGACACCGAAGAAAAACTTGGGTAAAGCTGCGTAAAACCTAACGCTTGACCTGATTCAATTGCCAAGAAAATGACCGATTCGCCATGGTTGAATCGCTCACGCAAAAATTCGCGGGCGGCCAACAGCTCACTGTTGCGACCGTAAAACTGCCGATAGGCATCGAACAGCGGTGCAATGGCGTCTAAATCAGCAAGTGCGGCTTGATGAACTTGGATATTGGGGCTAAGTTGGTGCATATTTCACATTACTCCTCGAAGTAATATTTTTACATTACTTCAACATTCATCGAGCGTGAATGCCCACATTTGACCTTTTAGAACCGAAAGTTTTGGCCTGTAAGCCACCTCCAAGCCCCTTCCATTACAATTGCGCCCTATGTATCACGGCAACGCCATCCAAACAAAACTTGTATCGCCTTTTGCGACAAGTGTGGCTGCGCGCGCGATCTCCATCAAAACCACGACGATTAAGGGCTAACCAGCTCGGTTCGTCGTGCGCCCTTCCGGCCGACGAGCCGGGCAAACAGTCTGACGTGGCACTGTTTTATCTTTGAAAGGGCGTTGAAATGAGCAAGTTAGTAGGTTTGGTCGGCTGGCGCGGCATGGTCGGTTCTGTCTTGATGGATCGCATGATTCAAGAAAAAGACTTCGATCTGATCGAGCCCGTGTTCTTTTCGACCTCCAATACCGGCGGCAAAGCGCCCGCCATGGCGAAGAACGAAACCACGTTGCAAGACGCCAACAACATCGATGCGCTCAAAAAATGCGACATCATCATCACCTGCCAAGGCGGCGACTACACCAAAGAAGTCTTCCCCAAACTGCGCGCAGCGGGCTGGAACGGTCACTGGATTGACGCGGCTTCATCGCTGCGCATGGCCGATGACGCGGTCATCATCCTGGACCCCGTCAACCGCCACGTGATCGACAGCGCCTTGAGCAAAGGCGGCAAAAACTGGATTGGCGGCAATTGCACCGTCAGCTTGATGTTGATGGGCTTGGGCGGCTTGTTCCAACACAACCTGATCGAATGGGTCAGCGCCATGACTTACCAAGCGGCTTCGGGCGCCGGCGCACAAAACATGCGCGAATTGCTCAGCCAAATGGGCGCGTTGCACGATGCGGTCAAAGCCGAATTGGCCGATCCAGCGTCGGCCATTTTGGACATCGACCGCAAAGTTGCCGCCACCATGCGCGACGCTGCATTCCCCACCAAAAACTTCCGCAACACAGCCTTGGCCGGCAGCTTGATCCCTTGGATCGACGTGCCCGTGGAGCATGGCCAAAGCAAAGAAGAATGGAAAGGCGGCGCAGAATGCAACAAAATTTTGGGCAACCCCGCTTTTCGCAGCGCAGGCAGCATTCCTATTGACGGTTTGTGCGTGCGCATTGGCGCCATGCGCTGCCATTCGCAAGGCCTGACCATCAAGCTGAAGAAAGATGTGCCTTTGGACGAGATCGAAGGCATCATCGCCAACGCCAATGACTGGGTGAAGGTGGTGCCTAACCAACGTGAAATCACCGAACGTGATTTGACACCTGCTGCCGTGACCGGAACTTTGACAGTTCCCGTGGGGCGTTTGCACAAATTGGCGATGGGCAACGACTATTTGGGCGCTTTCACCGTGGGCGACCAATTGCTGTGGGGCGCGGCTGAGCCGTTGCGCCGCATGTTGCGTATCTTGTTAGAAAACTGATAAAAGCCGTTAATATCTGGGTTATGACCAGATTTCAACGGCTATTTCAACATTCCGCGCTATACACGGCCCTGTCACTGTCGGCGCTCGGCAGTGCGCAGGCGCTCACTTTGAGTAGCCCTCACATTCAATCCAAACAAGGCGAAGCGCTGAGTGTGGAGGTGGATGTTTTAGAGATTTCCGAACAAGAGCAAACCGATTTCAGAGCCAGCATGGCCAGCCCTGAAATCTACAAAGCAGCAGGCATTCAAATGCCTGCCAGCGGGTCAACGGCGCTCGAAATTCAAGTGCGTTTGTTGCGGCGAGACAACGGTAAGCCATTTTTAAAAATCACCAGTCAACAGCCGGTGAATGGCAATTTTGTGGACATCATGCTCGATTTGCGTTGGGCAACGGGTCGTTCATTGCGCGATTTGAATTTATCGTTGGATGAGGCACGCCCCGCCTCCGCAAAATCAACCGCCAAAGCAACGGCGCCAGTCACGGCCTCCAAACCGGCTGCGGAACCTGCGAGCGCCGAAAAACGCAAATCCAGCAACAGCGAGGCGCAACAGCTCACGGTTGAAAAAGGCGACACAGCCAGCGCCATTGCGGCTCGCAGCGTTGCTGAAGGCATTTCGTTGGATCAAATGCTGATCGCCATGCTGCGCAGCAATCCCGATGCGTTTGTCGATAACAACGTCAACCGTCTCAAGGCGGGTGCGGTGTTGAACTTGCCTACTCAAGAGCAGGCCGCTTCCATCAAACGCAGCGAAGCGCATGCCGAAATCGTGGCTCAGACCGCCAACTTCTTGGCTTATAGGGCGGAATTGGCGGCGCGCGCGCCAGGCGGTGTGATCCCCAAAGCCTCCAGAGATGCGGCCGGCAAGCTCGAAGCGCAAGTTCAAAGCAAAAAAGACAAAGCCAACCAAGACACCCTCAAGCTGACCAAGCCCAACGAAAAGGCTGAGGCTGAAAACAAAGTCGCCCAACAACTGGAGGCGCAAGAAGTGGCCAGCCGCGCCGCTGAAATCAGCCGCAACATTGCGGAGTTGGGAAAAATTGCCGCCGCCACAGCCAGCGACACCAGCGCCAGCGCGCAAACTGGCATCGAAGCGCCTGCCGTCGCCTCAGCCAGCCAAGACGAAGATTCCGATCTCGTGGCGCAGCTCACGCAAAACCCGATGACCGTCGCGGGAGCCGGTGGACTGATCGCTGTCTTGGCTTTGATTGGCTTGTGGATTCGCAGAAATCGTCAAAGCAACGACGACGATATTCAAGGCCTGCCGCCCCTGAATGTGAAATTTGATTTGCGTTTGCATCCTGAAGGTGCCACGCACTTGCCCGACCTCAATGCCTACGGCACGCCGGTTGACGAATCTGAACACCCCACAGAATTCGCATCCGAAGAACACTCGGATGAACAACACACCGACGCGCAGTTTGACGACGAAGACTACGCCCACGAGCCCCAAGCTCAGCATCAAGAAGCGCCAGCAGTTGCCATGCCCGATATTTCTCTGGACTTGGAAGACGAAGCGCCGGTTCCATTGAACAACCCGTTCAAAGTCCGCATGGATTTGGCCAACGAACTCTGGCAGCTGGGCCAGTTGCACACCAGCCGCGCCTTGATGGAAGAAGTTCTGCACGAAGCCACCGGCGAAGTCAAAGCCTTGGCGCAGAAATGGCTCGCCGAACGTGGATGAACGCATTCGCGTCGCGATGGGTCTGAGCTACAACGGACAGGCTTACGCAGGCTGGCAAAGTCAACCCAACGGCAACACGGTTCAAGATCGCTTAGAAGCAGCGCTGGCGCAGTTTTGCGATCAATCTGTCTCAACTTTGTGCGCGGGTCGCACCGATGCGGGGGTACATGGTGTCATGCAAGTGGTTCACTTTGACACCGAACTGCGCCGCACGCCTTACTCTTGGACGCGCGGCACCAATTCTTTTTTACCGCCCGACATCGCCGTGCAATGGGCGCAAGAAGTGCCCACAGGCTTTCACAGTCGAGGCAGCGCGGTTTGCAGACGCTACGCCTACGTATTGCTGGAATCGGCCATTCGACCCAGCCTAGAACAAGGTCGCGTGGGTTGGGTATTTCGACCCTTGGATCAAGCCGCCATGGAGCAAGCTGCCGCCTATTTGCTGGGCGAGCACGATTTCACGTCATTTCGCGCCACGGGTTGCCAAGCGCTGAGCCCGGTCAAAAACATCCGCGCCATCCGAATTTCACGCAAAAGCTCACGCCCCGAATCGGCTTATTGGCGTTTCGAATTTGAAGCCAATGCCTTTTTGCACCACATGATCCGCAACATCATGGGCTGCTTGATTTGGGTGGGGCAAGGACTCCAACCTGCCCCTTGGATGGCTGAGGTGTTGGCGGCCAAAGATCGCGACGCAGCGGCGCCTACCTTCAGCCCCGACGGGCTTTACTTCTTGGGGCCGCAGTATGAAGCGCACTGGGGGCTACCGCCTTGCGCGCCTGCGTATGATTGGCTGCCATGAACCGCACCCGCATCAAGATTTGTGGTCTGACCCGCGAGCAAGACGTCCAAGCTGCCGCCGATGCTGGCGTGGATGCCATTGGTTTTGTCCTCTACCCGCAAAGCCCGCGTGCAGTCACACCCGAACGTGCCGCCGAGTTGGCAAAGTTGCTCCCCGCTTTTGTCACGCCGGTGTTGCTGTTTGTGAACGAGTCGGCCGAGTCCATTGCGCATGCTTGTTTACAAATACCTGGCGCGTGGCTGCAGTTTCACGGCGACGAAACGCCAGACCAATGCCGAAAAATCGCCCGCACGCTGGGACGGCGCTGGATACGTGCAGCGCGCATTCCCCTAGAAACCCCGCACGGACAAGCACCGTTTGACCTCTTAAAATACGCTTTTGATTACCAAGACGCTCAAGCCGTGCTCCTCGACGCGCTTGTTGATGGATACGGTGGCGGCGGGAAAACTTTCAATTGGTCACAGCTGCCACAAAACGTCAACGCTCACCTCGTCTTGTCTGGTGGACTCAACGCTGCCAACGTGACCGAGGGCGTGTCTGCGCTGCGCGCACGTGGCTTGTCGCTGGCGGTTGACGTCAGCTCTGGCGTTGAAAGCGCCAAAGGCATCAAAGATGCCGACAAAATCCGCGAATTTGTGCGCGCCGTTCGCGCCGCCGATGCCCTGCATCCTCTCTGATTTTTTTGTGTAGATTTCGCGCTGGCATCAGGTCCAGCGCCTCTTTGAATAAGTTCAAACCATGTCCACTTACCAACAACCCGACGCCCAAGGCCACTTTGGCATTTATGGCGGCAGCTTTGTGAGCGAAACCCTCACGCACGCCATCGAAGAGCTCAAAGCAGCCTATGCCAAATACCAGCACGATGCCGAATTCATCGCTGAATTCAAAAGCGAGTTGGCACATTTTGTGGGTCGCCCCTCGCCCATCTACCACGCGGCACGCATGAGTCGTGAGATGGGTGGCGCGCAGATTTACCTCAAACGCGAAGACCTCAACCACACTGGTGCCCACAAAATCAACAACACCATCGGCCAAGCCATGCTCGCCAAGCGCATGGGCAAACCCCGCGTGATTGCCGAAACAGGCGCAGGTCAACACGGGGTGGCCACCGCGACGATTTGCGCCCGCTACGGTTTGGAATGCGTGGTCTACATGGGCGCAGAGGATGTCAAACGACAAAGCCCCAATGTGTATCGCATGAAGCTGTTGGGCGCCACTGTGGTGCCGGTCGAAAGTGGCAGCCGTACGCTCAAAGATGCACTCAACGAAGCGTTGCGTGACTGGGTCACCAACGTGGAAAACACCTTCTACATCATCGGAACCGTGGCGGGGCCTCATCCCTACCCCATGATGGTGCGCGATTTTCAAAGCGTGATTGGCGAAGAATGCATCACCCAAATGCCGCAAATGCACCACGGCGCGCAGCCCGATGCGGTGGTCGCCTGCGTGGGTGGCGGCAGCAATGCGATGGGCATTTTTTATCCCTACATTCCCTTTGAGAAAACCCGCTTGATTGGGGTGGAAGCGGCGGGTGAAGGCTTGGACACCGACAAACATTCGGCCTCGCTGCAAAAAGGTGCGCCCGGCGTATTGCACGGAAACCGCACTTACATCTTGCAAGATGCCAATGGTCAGATCACAGAAACGCACAGCGTGAGCGCGGGGCTGGACTACCCCGGCGTGGGTCCTGAACATGCGTATCTCAAAGACATTGGGCGCGCCGAGTATGTGGGCATCACCGACCAAGAGGCTTTGCAGGCTTTTCATTACCTGTGCCGCACCGAGGGCATCATTCCGGCGCTGGAATCCAGCCATGCGCTGGCCTATGCCATGAAGCTGGCCAAAACCATGACCAGCGATCAATCGATTTTGGTCAACCTCTCAGGCCGTGGCGACAAAGACATCGGCACGGTGGCCGATTTGAGCCACGCCGACTTTTATTGCCGTCCCAGCTGCCAAGGCCAATCGGTCAAAGGCAGCGAGCAACCCGTTGAACTGCATCGTCAAGGAACCCGCGCATGAGCCGCATTGAAACCACTCTCAGCCAGCTTCAAGCGCAAGGCCGCAAGGCTCTGATTCCTTATGTCATGGCGGGTTTTCCCAGCGCCGACATCACGCACGAGCTCATGCACAGCATGGTGGCCGCAGGCGCCAACATCATCGAGTTGGGCGTTCCTTTCAGTGACCCGATGGCCGATGGCCCCGTGATTCAAAAAGCCGGCGAAGCTGCGTTGCGCTTAGGCATTGGCACGACGCAGGTGCTCGAAATGGTCGCCCGCTTTCGCCAACAAGATACCACCACGCCGGTGGTGTTGATGGGTTACGCCAATCCGGTCGAGTGTTATGACTTGCAACACGGCAAAAACGCATTTGTGGCCCACGCCGCAGCAGCGGGTGTTGATGGCGTGTTGATCGTCGACTACCCCCCCGAAGAATGTGAAGCGTTTGCCG
>CAIYFE010000230.1 GCA_903925445.1 uncultured Burkholderiales bacterium
CCATCACGCCCACGCTCTTGACGGGCAAGAACACGGTAAAGGCTTGGCTGGTTAAGTCGTACCAAGTTTTGCCCGTTGCAGCGTCTTTGAAGTTGCGCAATTCTTCGATGAAGATGGCATCGGCGCGACGCAGTAAATCGGCATATTCTTTTTTGACTTCACCCAAAATACGCACGCCCAAACCGGGGCCTGGGAAGGGGTGGCGATAGACCATCTCATGCGGCTAACCCAGAGCCACGCCGAGTTCGCGCACTTCGTCTTTGAACAAATCGCGCAGCGGCTCCAACAATTTGAGCCCCAACTGTTCGGGCAATCCGCCCACATTGTGATGGCTTTTGATGGTGACCGCTTTTTTGCTTTTGGCACCACCGCTCTCAATCACATCCGGATAAATCGTGCCTTGCGCCAGAAAGCTCGCACCTTTGTGTCCGCCAGCACCTGCTTTGAGTTTGGCCGCTTCTTGTTTGAACACATCGACAAACAAGCCGCCAATGATTTTGCGCTTGGCTTCGGGCTCGCTCACGCCTGCCAATTTGCCCAAGAACAAATCGCTGGCGTCCACTCGAATGACCTTGGCGTGTAGCTTGCCCGCAAACATGTCCATCACCATGTCGCCTTCGTTCAAACGCAGCAAGCCATGATCGACAAAAACGCACGTGAGTTGATCGCCAATCGCACGATGAATCAAAGCTGCGGCCACCGACGAATCGACACCACCAGACAAGCCCAAGATGACTTCTTCATCACCCACCTGCTGGCGAATGGACGCCACCGCTTCCGCGATGTGGTCGCGCATGATCCAGTCGGGCTTGGTGCCACAAATGTCCAGCACGAAACGGTTGAGCAAGGCTTGTCCTTGCACCGTGTGCGTGACTTCCGGATGAAATTGCACCGCGTAAAAACGTCGCGCTTCGTCGGCCATGCCCGCAATGGGACAGCTAGGCGTCGACGCCATGACCTTGAAACCCTCGGGCAATTGGGTCACTTTGTCGCCGTGACTCATCCACACCTTGAGCATGCCGTGCCCTTCTGGCGTGCTGAAGTCTTGAATGTCTTTGAGCAAAGCGGTGTGTCCATGCGCGCGAACTTCGGCATAACCAAATTCACGGGTGTGTCCAGCTTCTACCTTGCCCCCGAGTTGGTTCGCCATGGTTTGCATGCCATAGCAAATGCCCAACACCGGAATGCCCAACTCAAACACTGCATCGGGCGCTTTGTCGTCCACTTCATAAACGCTGGCGTGACTGCCCGACAAAATCACTCCTTTAAGCGTTCCGTCCTTGGCGTATTCACGCACCCAATCGCTGCTGACATCGCAAGGATGCACTTCGCAGTACACATGCGCCTCGCGCACGCGTCGAGCAATGAGTTGTGTGACTTGAGAACCGAAATCGAGGATGAGAATTTTTTGGTGCGACATAAAACAAAAAAGGCCCTGAATGGCCTTCTCTATTGTCGCAAAAAAACGCAGTGGTTCAGAAAAGCATGCATTTGATTTTCTGACGCATTGCGTTTTTAGTCATCACTCAGTAACTTCAATTGCTTATTTCGAAGACTGGTCTGGCATTCCTGGAATTGAGCAATTCTTTTGCGACATCAAATTTGCCAAATGAACTTTTCTGTTGTCAGCAGCGGCAATGGCCTCGTTTGCGTTCATGTAAGTGCCCACAATGGCAGGCCAAAAGAGAACACGAGCCACATTACCACCCGTCACACCTTTTTCGCCTTCGGCATCTTTTTTGAATTTATCAGCATCTACAAATTCATTTTGAAGCTGTGCACAAGACAATCCAGCATCACCCGGTTTGACCGATTGAACCACCGTAGGAGAAGCGCAACCTACCAAGGCTGTCACTAAACCCACCATCAAATAAACATTGAGTTTCATTTTTTTAAAAAATTGATTGAAGAAGAGTCAATTTTAACTCTGCCTCATCATTTAAATAATACAAATGAATAATTAATCCGCCCGATAGTTAGGCGCTTCCTTAGTGATTTGAACGTCGTGGACATGGCTTTCGCGAATGCCTGCCGCTGTGATTTCGACGAACTCGGCCTTGTTTTTCATGTCTTCAATGGTTGCGCAGCCGCAGTAACCCATGCTGGCTCGCACGCCGCCTGCCATTTGGTACACGATGCTGACCATCGAGCCTTTGTAGGGCACGCGGCCTTCAATGCCTTCGGGAACCAGTTTGTCGGCGTTAGGGTTGCCAGTGCTCGATTCTTGGAAGTAACGATCCGCGCTTCCTTGCTGCATCGCGCCAATCGAGCCCATGCCTCGGTAGCTTTTGTAGCTGCGCCCTTGGTAGAGGATGACTTCCCCTGGCGCTTCTTCGGTGCCCGCAAACATGCCGCCCATCATGACGCTTGAAGCCCCTGCAGCAATGGCTTTGGCGATGTCCCCGCTGTAACGAATGCCACCATCGGCGATCAATGGCACGCCCGTGCCTTGCAGGGCTTGCGCCACGTTGTCGATGGCCATGATTTGCGGAACCCCCACGCCAGCAACGATGCGGGTGGTGCAAATGGAACCTGGGCCGATGCCGACTTTGACGGCATCGGCACCGGCTTCTGCCAGAGCCAATGCGGCTGCCCCTGTGGCGATGTTGCCGCCGACCACGTCGATGTGGGGGTAGTTCTTTTTGACCCAACGCACGCGTTCAATCACGCCCATGCTGTGGCCGTGCGCGGTGTCGACCACGATGGCGTCCACGCCTGCGCGTGCCAAGGCTTCCACGCGCTCTTCTGTACCCTCGCCCACGCCAACTGCGGCACCCACGCGCAAACGTCCTGCGCTGTCGCGTGCCGCATTGGGAAAGCTAGTTTGCTTGGTGATGTCTTTGACCGTGATCAAGCCTTTGAGTTCAAAGCCATCGTTGATGACCAGCAAGCGTTCGAGCTTGTGCTTGTTGAGCAGCGCCTTGGCTTGTTCGGGCGTGGTGCCTTCGGCCACGGTGATCAAACGCTCGCGCGGGGTCATGATGTCTTTGACCTGCACGTCATAGCGGGTTTCAAAACGCAAATCGCGATTGGTCACGATGCCGACGACTTTGCCGCCATCGCACACCGGAAACCCCGACACGCCCAATTGTTCGGACAAAGCCAGTACTTGGCGCACGGTGTGTTGTGGCGTGATGACCACGGGATCCAGCAACACGCCACTTTCGTAGCGTTTGACTTTGGCAACTTCGGCTGCTTGTTGTTGCGCGGTGAGGTTTTTGTGCACGATGCCCATGCCGCCTTCTTGCGCAATGGCGATGGCCAAACGTGCTTCGGTGACGGTGTCCATCGCCGCAGACACCAGCGGCAAATTGAGCGCGATGTTGCGTGAAAAACGGGTGGCGAGAGAAGTGTCCTTGGGCAGGACTTGAGAGAAGGCTGGCACCAACAACACGTCGTCGAAGGTGAGGGCTTTGCCGAGAAGGCGCATGTCAAGGCTCCAAAAGAAGGATTCTAGCGACCTGTCAACCCCTGCCTGTATACAAATCAATACCCAGGCTTGGCGCCAGGACGTCGTTTAGAGAACAAACCGGCGCGATGCGTGCCTTGGCTTTGAAATCGTTCACGCCTTGCAACTTTGGGGTCCACCGTCAAAGTCCGATAAATCTCAATTCGATCTTGGTCACGCAACACGTGATTGGGCGTGGTTTTGCGGCTCCAAATACCCACGGTGAAGGCGGCTTCATTGCTCAGGTCGATCTCGGCACAGTTTTGCAGCAAGCCGCTGAGTTGCAAGGCTTGAGCCACCGTGCAACCCTGCGCAACGCGCAAGTGACGCTCGATGACTTCTCGCGCTTTGGGCGCATACACCAGCGTGATTTCAATCTGCTGGCTCATGCGGTGTAAACCTGCTCGGCGCGTTGCACAAAGGCATCAACCAGCGTGGCGGCTATTTTGTCGAACACAGGACCCACCAGCGCGCCAAAAAGACTCTCAAAGCTGTAATTCAAGGTCAACTCGATGCGACACGCCCGTTGTGGGGCTTGGGTGTTGGGGTCTAGCAAGGGAATGAAGTCCCACGTGCCATCCAGATGTTTGAAAGGCCCGTTGACCAACTTGAGTTGGACTTGTCGCCCTGCGATGTGTTGGTTTTGCGTGGTGAAACTTTTGCGAAAACCGCCCAGCGACATGCCAATTTCTGCGGTCATGCCCTGCTCGGTTTGGTTGAGCACAGCGGCGCGGTCGCACCAAGGCAAGAACTCGGGATAACGCGCTACATCGGTCACCAGCGCAAACATTTCTTCAGCGCTGAACCAGATCAAAACGGACTTGTGAATGGTTTTCATAGAATGGCATGCATTGTAAGAAGCTAGATCGCCCTCATATTTCCCTTCATGGCTACCAAAAAACCTGCGCTCCCCGCCCGCATTGCGGACAACAAAAAAGCTGCTTTTAACTATTTCTTTGAAGAAAAGTTCGAAGCCGGCATGGTCTTGGAAGGCTGGGAGGTCAAGGCGGCGCGCGAAGGCAAAGTACAACTCACCGATGGGTACGTGGTCATTCGTGACGGCGAGCTGTATGTGATTGGCTGCCAAATCAATCCGCTGCACACGGCGTCCTCCCATGTGCGACCCGACGCCGTGCGCACCAAAAAACTGCTGATGAAAAAAGACGAAATCAAACGTCTGATCGGCAAGGTCGAGCAAAAAGGCTACACGCTGGTGCCGATCAATTTGCATTGGAAAAATGGCAAGATCAAATGCGAGATTGCGCTGGCCAAAGGCAAAGCCGAGCATGACAAACGCGACACCATCAAAGACCGCGAAGGCAAGCGCGAGGTCGAGCGCGCCATGAAATCACGCCACCGCTGACCCATCACAGGGCGTGCGCCGCTGGACTTAAACCACTTATTTCTTTTTGCGCGGCGGCAAGCCGGTGTGCTGTGTCAGCACGCGACCTTTGGTGGGTTGGTTGCGCATCGTGGTTTTAGACGTGGTGCGCTGCGGCGTTGCACTGGCGGTGCTGTTTTTGCGCCTAGCGCTGGTGTACGCGCCATCGGTCATCGGCTGAAAGGTCGGAATCAAATGATGTTTGCCATTGCCAATCAAGTCGGCACGTCCCATGGTTTTGAGCGCTTCTCTGAGCAGTGGCCAGTTGTTGGCATCGTGGTAGCGCAAAAATGCTTTGTGCAAACGGCGACGTTTTTCACCTCGCACGATATCGACTGATTCGCTCTCGCGCGTCACGCGACCCAGCGGGTTTTTGCCCGAGTGATACATGGCCGTGGCCGTGGCCATGGGGCTGGGATAGAAGGTTTGCACTTGGTCTGCTCTGAAACCATTGCGCTTGAGCCACAAGGCCAAATTCATCATGTCTTCATCGCTGGTGCCCGGATGGGCCGCAATGAAGTAAGGCACCAAAAACTGTTTCTTACCGGCCTCTTCGCTGTACTTGTCAAACATCTGCTTGAACTTGTCGTAGCTGCCAATGCCCGGCTTCATCATTTTGGACAGCGGGCCGCCTTCGGTATGCTCTGGCGCAATTTTGAGGTAGCCGCCCACATGGTGCGTGACCAATTCTTTGACGTACTCGGGCGACTTGACGGCCAAGTCATAGCGCAGTCCTGATCCAATCAAAATTTTCTTAACGCCCTTTAAGGCGCGCGCACGACGGTACATGTGAATGAGCGCGCTGTGATCGGTGTTGAGGTTTTGACAAATGCCGGGGTAGACGCAGCTCGGCTTGCGGCAAGCCGCCTCAATCTCGGGGCTTTTGCAGCCGATGCGGTACATGTTGGCGGTGGGTCCGCCCAGGTCTGAAATCACGCCCGTGAAGCCTGCCACTTTGTCGCGAATGTCTTCGATCTCACGAATCACCGAATCTTCGCTACGGCTTTGAATGATGCGGCCTTCATGCTCGGTGATCGAGCAAAACGTACATCCCCCAAAACACCCCCGCATGATGTTGACACTGAAACGAATCATCTCCCAAGCGGGAATTTTGGTCGCGCCATCGTGACTGCCCTTCTCATCGGCATAGGTCGGATGCGGGCTGCGTGCATAAGGCAAATCAAACACATGGTCCATCTCTGCCGTGGTCAATGGAATGGGCGGCGGATTGACCCACACATCGCGGGCGGTTGTGCCTTCGCCATGCGCTTGCACCAAAGCGCGCGCATTCCCGGGATTGGTTTCCAAATGCAACACACGGTTAGCGTGGGCATAGAGCACGGGATCTGATTTGACCTGTTCGTAGGAAGGAAGACGAATCACGCTGCGATCGCGCGGTGGCACTTTGAGCTTGCCCTTGCCCTGCAACGCTGGCAGGTTGGGGTTGGGCACAAATTGCATCACTTGGGCATTGGAGGCATCGGCCACGGCCTGCGCTTCGTCTTCTCGGGCGCACGATTGGCCTTGGGCTTTGGCTTGATCGCTGACCATCAAATAGGGGTTGACGTGCG
>CAIYFE010000231.1 GCA_903925445.1 uncultured Burkholderiales bacterium
ATCTGAGCAAAGACGCAGTAATTGACTCGCCTATTGAAGGCTTAATTGCGGCTGGCGGCGAGCTCAGCGTGGCTCGCCTGCTGGAAGCTTATGGCAAGGGCATTTTTCCTTGGTTCAGCAACGATCAACCCGTGCTATGGTGGTCACCAGACCCTCGCATGGTCTTGCAAACGGCGGACTTCAAACTGCACCGATCGCTTCGCAAGACGCTTCAAAAGTTCATTCGAAGCGTCAACCATGAAATTCGATTCGATACATCGTTTGAATCTGTCATAGGCCACTGCGCCCAACAGCCACGTGCAGGTCAAAGTGGCACGTGGATTGTGCAATCCATGCAACAAGCGTATTTGGCGCTTCACCGCGCAGGTCACGCACACAGCGTGGAGACTTGGCAAGACGGTCGCTTGGTCGGTGGCCTGTATTGCGTGAACATTGGGCGCTGCGTTTTTGGGGAGTCGATGTTTTCGCTCACCACCGACGCCTCCAAAATTGCCTTGTCTGCGCTGGTCGCCTTTGCAAAAGAACAACACATACCTTGGATCGATTGCCAACAAAACACCCAGCATCTGGCTTCGTTGGGTGCCAAGGAAGTCCAACGCGCGGCCTTCATTCAATCGATCCAAACCACCCAATCAGCCCCAAGCCCCGCGTGGGAATTTCGGCCGATATACTGGAAACACCTCCTCCCAGATTTCGCCTGAGTTGTGACGCTTCTCAAAGATCTTCCACTGCAAACCCTGCAGTTTTATGCCACTGCGCCCTACCCCTGCAGTTATTTGGACGACAAGTCAGCGCGTTCTCAAGTCGCGACGCCCAGTCATTTGATCCACAACGAGGTGTATTCCAGCTTGGTTCAACAAGGGTTTCGTCGCAGCGGTTTGTTCACCTATCGGCCTTATTGCGACAAATGCCAGGCTTGCGTGGCCATTCGCGTCTTGGTTCAATCGTTTAAACCCAATCGCAGCCAGCGCCGGGCATGGAAACAACACCAACACTTGCAAGCACGCGTGATGAACTTGCATTTTGAGCAAGAACATTACGCGCTCTACCAACGCTACCAAACCACGCGTCACAGCGGCGGCGGCATGGACCAAGACAGCATCGAGCAATACACGCAATTTTTGTTGCAAAGTCGCGTGAATTCCAGATTGGTTGAATTTCGCGAACCCAGCACCGATGGCCAAACGCTGGGCACTCTGAAAATGGTGTCCATTCTTGATGTGCTCAACGATGGCCTGTCTGCTGTTTACACGTTTTACGAACCCGAGGCAGCCTCTAGCTACGGCACTTACAACGTGTTGTGGCAAATCGAACAAGCCCAGCAACTTGGTCTGCCCTACGCTTACCTAGGCTACTGGATCGCGCAAAGCGAAAAAATGAACTACAAGGCCAACTTCGTCCCACACGAAAAACTCATGCAAGGTCAATGGGTTGGAATGTAATTTCACCCTGTAAAATGGCTCCATGCGTAAATCCAGTGTTCCAGCGACGCCCAGCATCCAGGTGATTGAGCGTATGTTCACCCTCATCGATGTGCTGGCTTCACGTGAAGATGCCATGTCGCTCAAAGAAATCAGCGAACGAACCGGCCTTCATCCCTCCACGACCCATCGCATCCTCAACGATTTGACCGTGGGTCGCTTCGTGGATCGCCCAGAAGCAGGAAGTTACCGCTTGGGCATGCGATTGTTGGAGCTGGGCAATTTGGTCAAAGACCGCCTCAATTTGCGTGATGTGGCTTTTCAGCCCATGCGCGAATTGCACAAACAGATTCAGCAACCCATCAACCTCAGTGTGCGTCAAGGCGACGAAATTGTTTATGTTGAGCGCGCTTTCAGCGAGCGATCTGGCATGCAAGTGGTTCGTGCCATTGGCGGGCGTGCACCCCTGCACTTGACCTCGGTGGGGAAGTTATTTTTAGCCACCGATGATCCTCAGCGCGTTCGCGCCTACGCCACGCGAACTGGCCTGAGCGGTCAAACCCGCAACAGCATCACCCAATTGCCCGTCTTAGAGCGCGAACTGAGCAAAGTGCGCCAATATGGCGTTGCAAGGGACAACGAAGAACTCGAACTCGGGGTGCGCTGCGTCGCCAGCGGTATTTACGACGACCAAGGTCGATTGATTGCGGGGCTTTCTATCTCAGCCCCAGCCGATCGCATGGACGAAAACTGGCTGGCCAAACTCCAAGCCGCTAGCCAAAGCATTTCGCATGCTTTGGGCTACAAAGGTCAAAGCGCTTAAGTTTGAGGACGCGCTGCGTGGTTGCTTTCAACCCAACGACGCACGCGTTCGGCGTCAGCAATGCGGCTGAGTTTGCCGGCTGAGTCCAAAAACACCATGATCAACTTGCGCCCAGCCACTTTGGCCTGCATCACCAAGCACTGGCCGGCTTCAGAGATGTAGCCAGTTTTTTGCAGTCCAATTTCCCAATTGGGATTTTTCACCAAACGGTTGGTGGTTCGGTATTGCAAGGTGCGATTGCCGACTTCGACTTCGTAGCTGGCAGAAGTTGACAGTTCACGCAACAAAGAATCGTTGTACGCGAAATTCACCAAAGTGGCCAAGTCTTTGGCGCTTGACTGGTTTTGGCTGGACAACCCTGTGGGTTCAACATAACGGGTGTCGTGCATGCCCAATTGATTGGCTTTGCCATTCATCAAGGACACAAAAGCAGACAAGCCGCCGGGATAAGTGCGTCCCAAAGCGTGAGCCGCACGGTTTTCGCTGGCCATCAGAGCCAAGTGCAGCAACTCGCCTCGGGTCAGCGTCGTGCCCACGCGCAAACGTGAGCTGCTGCCTTTTTCGGTGTCCACATCATCTTGCGTGATGGTGATGGACTCGTCCATGGCCAACTTGGCTTCGCTGATGAGCAAACCCGTCATCAATTTGGTGATGGAAGCAATGGGCAACACAGCTTGATCGTTTTTGCTCAACAAGACTTCGTTGGTGTCTTGGTCGATCACGTACGCTACGCTGGACTTGAGCGCCAAATCATCGGCCGTGGCGTGCAAGCCTGCGATTTGTCCAAACGAAGGTTTGGTGGGAATGGCTTTTTCAACTTTGCGACGAAAGTGTGTTTTGACCACACTGGACTTCACTTTGTAGTTTGAAGTCTTTTGATTCTGGGTTGCTGCTTGCGTAGGCAAAGCCAACATGGCACAACAGGCACTCAAAGCGGTAATCAGAAAGAATTGTTTCAAGATTTTTTCCTTTTGCCTGAAAACAAATATTGCACTAGTGTAACAAATAAAAAACCATGCAAGATCAAAGACTTGCATGGTTTATTTGATAAATACAACAAAGTTTCTGGCCATCAGCCCTGCGCAGCCACCCGATCCGACTTGCTTTGCAACTTGTTGAGCGCGCTCAAGTAGGCTTTGGCAGAGGCCACCACGATGTCTGGGTCAGACCCGACGCCGTTGACCACCCGACCGCTGTTTTGCAGCCTAACCGTCACCTCGCCTTGGCTTTCGGTCGATCCGCTGATCGCATTGACCGAATACAACACCATTTCAGCCCCGCTCTTGGCGTGCGATTCAATCGCTTTAAGGGACGCGTCCACGGGGCCATTGCCTTCAGATTCACCGCGCACTTCTTTGCCAGCAACTGTGAAAACGACACTTGCATGAGGGCGCTCGCCGGTTTCGCTGCGTTGCGCAAGAGAGACAAAAGCGTACTGCTCCTTGTCGTTGATGACGCTTTCTTCACTGACCAGGGCCAAGATGTCTTCGTCAAAAATTTCGCTTTTACGATCAGCCAACTCTTTGAACTTGGCAAAGGCGGCGTTGATGTCGGCTTCGCTTTCCATTTCAACGCCCAAATCTTGCAAGCGTTGTTTGAAGGCGTTGCGCCCGCTGAGCTTGCCCAACACAATTTTGTTGGCACTCCAGCCCACATCTTCAGCACGCATGATTTCGTAAGTGTCGCGCGCCTTGAGCACGCCGTCTTGGTGAATGCCTGAAGCGTGGGCAAACGCATTGGCACCCACCACAGCTTTGTTGGGTTGCACCACAAATCCCGTGGTTTGGCTGACCATGCGGCTGGCCGGCACGATTTGGCGGGTGTCGATGTTCAAATCGAGGTTGAAATAGTCTTTGCGCGTTTTGACCGCCATGACGATTTCTTCCAACGAACAATTGCCTGCGCGTTCGCCCAAACCGTTGATGGTGCATTCCACCTGACGTGCACCGCCAATTTTTACCCCCGCCAAAGAGTTGGCCACGGCCATGCCCAAATCGTTGTGGCAATGCACCGACCAAACGGCTTTGTCCGAGTTGGGAATGCGTTCGCGCAAAGTTTTGATGAAGTTGCCGTACAGCTCTGGCACGGCGTAGCCCACCGTGTCGGGCACGTTGATGGTCGTGGCGCCCTCAGCAATCACGGCTTCGATGACGCGACACAAAAAGTCCATCTCGCTGCGATAGCCGTCTTCAGGGCTGAACTCAATGTCGCCGACCAAATTTCGTGCAAAACGCACCGACTGCTTGGCTTGTTCCAAGACTTGTTCGGGTGACATACGGAGTTTTTTCTCCATGTGCAAGGGCGAAGTCGCAATGAAAGTGTGAATGCGCGCGTTTTGAGCGCCTTTGAGCGCCTCGGCTGCACGGCTGATGTCGCGATCATTGGCACGAGACAGCGAACACACCGTGGAATCTTTGATGATGTTGGCAATGGCTTGTACCGCCTCGAAATCACCGTTGGAGCTGGCGGCAAAACCCGCTTCGATCACATCGACTTTCAGGCGTTCCAGCTGACGGGCAATGCGCAACTTCTCGTCGCGCGTCATCGAAGCGCCGGGCGACTGCTCGCCGTCACGCAAGGTGGTGTCAAAAATGATGAGCTTGTCAGTCATGGGAGAACTCCTTGAATCTCAAAATACTTGCAACGTTTTTGTCGACCCCAAAGCAAAAGGCCCGCTGCAAGTGCATACGGGCCTTGTTGGGGTTCACGCGTGCGCTACCAACTCCGCCCGTTGGGGGATAGAAGCAGTAGGGGCAACGCAAAAAATGTCATCTGCGGAATTTAGCACAAATTTCATAAACCCTATTTTATTTGTGCAAACCCTGTTCATCGGGCTCATCTGTGGATGTGCTGATGACGCTGGCTTGTAAGCCTTGGGTGCGGCG
>CAIYFE010000232.1 GCA_903925445.1 uncultured Burkholderiales bacterium
CTGCAATGGTCAGGCCGATGAAATCGGGCAAAACCATGGAGCGACGTGACCAAGTTTTCACGGGCTTTTTGTCTTTTGTAGAGATAGCCTTGTCAACCTTGGCCATCAGGTGATGGTCGACAAACGGACCCTTTTTAAGAGAACGACTCATTTGCTACCTCTTATTTTTTACGACGCGACACAATCATGACTTGTGTACGCTTGTTGTTGCGGGTGCGGTAGCCTTTGGTCAGATTGCCCCATGGGTCAACTGCATGACGACCTTCACCGGTACGACCCTCACCACCACCGTGTGGGTGATCGATCGGGTTCATGGCCACACCGCGAACGGTCGGACGAATACCCATCCAGCGTTTGACACCGGCTTTACCCAGTTGACGCAGGCTGTGTTCTTCGTTGGCGACTTCACCAATGGTGGCGCGGCATTCGATGTGGATCTTGCGAACTTCGCCTGAGCGCATACGCACTTGAGCGTAGGTGCCTTCACGAGCCAGCAATGTTGCAGAAGCACCAGCGGAGCGGGCGATTTGCGCACCAGCACCAGGCTTCAATTCGATACAGTGAATGGTCGAGCCCACGGGAATGTTGCGGATTGGCAAGGTATTACCTGCACGAATCGGCGCTTCAGAGCCGCTGAGCAAAGTCGCGCCCACTTCCACGCCGCGAGGCGCGATGATGTAGCGACGCTCACCGTCTGCGTAGCACAGCAAAGCGATGTGCGCAGTACGGTTGGGATCGTATTCGACGCGTTCAACTTTGGCGGGAATTCCGTCTTTGTTGCGAACGAAGTCGACCACTCGGTAGTGATGCTTATGCCCACCGCCTTTGTGGCGTGTGGTGATGTGACCGTTGTTATTGCGGCCAGATTTTTGATGCTGGGGTTCCAGCAACGGCGCATAAGGCTCACCTTTGAAGAGGTGATCACGCGTAACTTTCACCACGCCACGACGGCCAGGTGAAGTTGGTTTCATCTTGATGACTGCCATGATTAAGCGGCCTCCCCAGAGATGTTGAGCTCTTGACCGGGTTTGAGCGTCACGTAGGCTTTGCGCACGTTGTCACGGCGACCCACGGATTTGCCAAAACGCTTGGTTTTGCCCTTGGTATTGACCACTGCAACGGCTTGCACGTCCACCTTGAACATCAATTGCACAGCGGCTTTGATTTCGGTTTTCGTAGCGTCTTGCAGCACTTTGAATGTGACAGCATTGCTTTTTTCGGCAACCATTGTGGCTTTTTCGGACACAACGGGCGCGACCAGCACTTGCATCAAGCGACCTTCGTCAAACTTGGTTTGTTTGTGTCCGTTTCTCATGCGAACATCTCCTTGAGTTGGTCGATGGCAGCCTTGGTCACGAGCACTTTCTTGTAGTGCACCAGTGACAAAGGATCTGCATAGCGAGGCTCAACCACCAACACGTTGGGCAGGTTGCGCGATGCCAAATACAGGTTGTCATCCACTTCGTCAGAAATCACCAGCACGGAGTCAAGGTTCATGGCCTTGAACTTGGCGGCCAAGAGCTTGGTTTTGGGCGCGTCCACTTTGAGTGAATCGACCACAGCCAAACGGCCTTCGCGTGCGAGTTGCGACAAGATCGAAGCCATACCAGCGCGGTACATCTTCTTGTTGATCTTTTGTGTGAAGTTTTC
>CAIYFE010000233.1 GCA_903925445.1 uncultured Burkholderiales bacterium
GCGGCCAAAGCGCGCACAGAGGATTCACGTCCAGGACCAGGTCCCTTGATTTCAACGTCAAGGTTCTTGATGCCCTGTTCCAGTGCTGCACGACCAGCCACTTCGGAAGCAACCTGGGCTGCGAACGGAGTGGACTTGCGCGAGCCCTTGAAACCTTGACCACCCGACGATGCCCATGACAATGCGTTGCCTTGGCGGTCGGTGATAGTGATGATGGTGTTGTTAAACGATGCGTGCACGTGCGCAATGCCGTCAGCAATGTTCTTGCGGACTTTTTTGCGAACGCGTTGTGCGGCGCTATTTGTAGGTGCTTTAGCCATGTGAGTGCCTCAATCCAATTATTTCTTCAGCGCCTGCGCTGCTTTGCGCGGACCCTTGCGTGTGCGGGCATTGGTGCGTGTGCGTTGACCGCGCATGGGCAAGCCACGGCGATGACGGAAGCCACGGTAGCAACCGATGTCCATCAAACGCTTGATGTTCATGGTGGTTTCACGACGCAAGTCACCTTCGATGGTGATACCAGCGATCTGATCACGGATTTTTTCCAAATCCGAGTCATTCAGATCTTTGATCTTTTTTGCGTAGTCAATGCCGCAAGCTTCGCAAATTTTGCGAGCGCGTGTGCGACCAATACCGAAAATAGCAGTTAAGCCAATTTCAGTGTGCTTGTGTGGCGGAATATTAATGCCAGCGATACGTGCCATATGCGTCCTCTTTAAACCAGTTCAATCAACCCTGACGCTGCTTGTGGCGTGGATCCGTACAGATCACGCGCACAACGCCTTTGCGTCGGATGACTTTACAGTTGCGGCAAATTTTTTTGACCGAAGCCGAAACTCTCATTTCACTCTCCTAAAACCCGTTTGTGCTTGGTATTAACCGAGCGTTGTTTTAAAACTTGCTTTCTTCAGCAGCGACTCATATTGCTGGCTCATCATGTAGTTCTGAACTTGAGCCATGAAGTCCATGGTCACAACCACAATGATCAACAACGATGTCCCACCGAAGTAGAAAGGCACGTTGTATTTCAAAATCAAAAATTCAGGCAAGAGACACACGAAGGTGATGTAGACAGCACCCGCCAATGTCAAACGCACCAAAATCTTGTCAATGTACTTGGCTGTGTGATCGCCTGGACGAATTCCGGGGACGAACGCACCGCTCTTTTTCAAGTTATCTGCTGTTTCACGGCTGTTGAACACCAACGCTGTGTAGAAAAAGCAGAAGAAAACAATGGCCGTTGCGTACAACAAAACATACACCGGCTGGCCTGGAGCCAAAGCAGACGAAATGTCTTTGAGCCACAACATGCTGTCATTCTTACTGAACCAGCTCACGATGGTCGCAGGCAACAAAATGATCGACGAAGCAAAGATTGGAGGAATCACGCCCGCCATGTTGATTTTCAAGGGCAAGTGCGATGACTGACCGCCATACACCTTGTTGCCAACTTGACGGCGTGCGTAGTTCACCAAAATTTTGCGTTGTCCGCGTTCAACGAACACCACAAAGTAGGTCACCAGCGCTATCACAACCACAATCACCAAGGCCACAAAAATACTCATCGCCCCAGTGCGCACCAATTCCAACAGGCCACCCAATGAGTTTGGCAAACCGGCTGCGATGCCAGAAAAAATCAGGATCGAAATTCCGTTACCCAAACCACGCTCGGTGATTTGTTCGCCCAACCACATCAAGAACATGGTGCCAGCAGTCAAGCTGATCATGGCCGTCATGCGGAAAGCAAAACCTGGAGTGTTGACCAAACCAGCCGATGCTTCCAGCGCCATGGCAATGCCCAAGGATTGAAACAACGCCAAGCCCAATGTGCCGTAACGGGTGTATTGAGTGATCTTGCGACGACCCGATTCACCTTCTTTTTTCAACTGTTCCAACGCGGGCAAGACATACGTCATCAACTGCATGATGATCGATGCCGAGATGTACGGCATGATGCCCAACGCAAAAACAGTGAAACGCGACAACGCACCACCAGAGAACATGTTGAACAAGTTCAATATGCCGCCTTGCTGACCTTTGAACAACTGTTGAAGTTGAACAGGATCAATGCCTGGCACCGGAATGTGCGCACCCACGC
>CAIYFE010000234.1 GCA_903925445.1 uncultured Burkholderiales bacterium
GCACTCACGAAGCCAACCGCAACGCTGCCGCAGCCGTGAGCAACTACGTGACCAAGAAGAGGCGCACCACGCCCTCGCATGGCACCGTATTCGGCATTTCAGAGAAGGTTAAGGCCGTGACAGCCCCATCGCATATGCACCGCCCAAAAGCCGTTAATTTGAACCGCACGGAGTACCGCACCTATTCACGTGCAGGCGCAAGGTGATGTGGGAGAAGGTCCGCACGCTTTACACCGTTGATCGCAACAACGGGCCACGAACATCTATTCGTTGGATGCTTAGGTGTACAGTTTGTGGTCTTTTGTTTCTCAAAAAAGAGGAAGCTAAAGAACACTCCCACAAAAAATAAGGGTTTGTCCCAAATTGATACTCTAACTTGGTGTTATACTTATCTCCACTGCAATAACGCAGGTTTAGGAGAATCAAATGCGAAAAGTACATCTCAACAAAAGCGGCTCAGGTATGGCATCAATGACAGCATGTGGACGAAACATATTTCGCACGCCGTTGTCAGTCAATTGGACTGAGTACAAAGAAGAGCCATTGCAATACCGTTGCACCAAGTGCGAATCCAGCAAACAAACTGAAGTCAACACTCGCATGGACAATCGCAAACTCATTGAGGCTGCTCAAGCGATGGGCAAATTGCAATTCATCCACGTTGGCTAAATAAAGCGGGGCTATGGCCCCTACCTTTAACTTCATGTTATAATTTAATCACTGCAACATCGCAGGTTTAGCAAGGAAACATCATGACACCATTGACCACACGCCAAAAAAAATTGATTGCCAAAAACGTCTTGGCCGCATGCAAAGACATCACCAAGCTCAACAAGACGGGCTACAACTTCTTGTACTTGGCCTCTGGCTTTATCGCCCACTACAACCTGCAAGGGTTCATCGCCCACTACTCTGAGCACAGCCTGAAGGCCGACATCGAGCGCAACGCACGCGCCAACCAATGGCACAACTTCCGCCAAGGCGAACGTGACGCAGACTACTACCACTCAAAGCGCGACGCGTACAACATGATCCTGGGTGGCCTGGTGGCCGCTGACGAGATGGACGCACAGAACTTCATGCGCGATCACTTCCAAATCATTCACATCAGCTAATCGGAGTACATCATGACAACAGAAATCGACTTCCAAACTCGCATTTCCACCACGCAGACACAAGAGTACATCTTTGTGGACAAAGAAGACCAAGAGGTTTGGTTGAGCGTGAACGTCCGTGGTGGCCACACGCACGTGACAATCCCCAAAGACCAAGCCAAAGACATGATCGCGGCATTGATCCGCATCGTTGACGCCATGGAGGCAGAATGAAACCAACACCTAAGCTGCGCTTCATTGAGCGCCACAAAGAACTTTTCATAGATCCTGACACAAACATTAGTCATGGTGTAAAGCTGCGCGTCCTCCAGCAGTGGTGGGAGCCCACCCAATGGAATGCTGAAGGCGAATGGCGCGACGTGCCACTGGAGGCAGAATGAACACGTGGCCATTCCCGCAGCACCCGCTGCCCACACCCAAGCGCAACAAGCCCATCCCAACTTTTAACCCAGCCAATGAAGAGGACTCACCATGGTGACCGCAAAGAAAACCCCAGCAAAAAAGATCGCGGTTAAACCGCAAGCCAAGCAATCTGCGGTTAAACCGCAGGCAAAGGCTGAAGAGTTCCGCATGCCCGTGGAGGTCAAAGACTGGATCGACCAAGCCGAGAGCCGCATCCGTCACCTGACCACCAAGGTGGAACGACTGGAAGAGGAAAACGTGAAGCTGCGCCGCGCCAACAAGGTGATGGAGCAGCGTGTCATGGGCATGAGTCTGGAGTGATCATACGAGCACGCAATACGGGAGACAAAGCAATGACCATACTTACACGCGACCAAATGGTTCAATCCATATTGGACACACTGGAAGAGGTGACGCAAGACTACCCACCCGAAGAGCAAGGTGAGGCTCAGGCACACATCTTGGCAGCATTATTTGGTGGAACAGTGGAGGAGACAAAGCAATGATGTGGAGCCAAGCTATCGTGTACACCGAAGAGGACGCAAAGATCGCGGCATCGTTTGCTGAAAACCTAGAAAAGTCAATGCGCCAGATTAGCCGCCAAGTGCAACGCACCGTGGCACGCATGTTTTTTCCAAAGTTGACGCCAATAAAAAAACGACGTGGTGTTCGTGGCCGCGCAAAAGCAATCAAATGGAGACGCAAATGAAATACACATTGGTCAACAAAGCCGAATACAACGAGCTGCGTGCAGAGGTTGAACGACTGCGCAGGCTGGTGGACTCGCTGTGCGTCAAGGTGGCCATGCCTGAGCCAACAGACACCAAAGAGCAGGGCATGTGGTACGCCGCCCAAGGTGGCATTGGAATGAGAGCCATACGACACTTCAACACAATCAAGGTGAAGCATGAACTGCGAGAGCTGGAAAGCCAGCGCCAAATCTTGCTGGAAGACTTCCCAAACCTCATGGAGAACCAATGACACAAGCACCACACCCATCGGACTACGAATACAAGACTTACGGCACCATGCGCTTTGAAGTGAAGGAGGGTTACTACTCAATCGAAGACCTGAAGAAGCTGCTGGCTTACTGCGAAGAGATGAAAGAACGCTCAGACGAGCACATTCGCAAAAACATGGCGGTGATCAAGCCGTTGGCCAAATGAAGTTCTACATCTACGCAGGCGACGCCAACCAAGCCAGTAACTTGGCCAGAGCCATGGACTTGGGACGACATGAGTGGAAGAGCGTGCACACCGTCGAACAGCTTCTTGGCCAAAGGGGCGGCAATGTGCTGCTGTACGGCACATGGAAGCTGCGGCCAATGAAAGAGATTGAGGAAGTCATCACCCGCGCAAAGGTCAACATGATGACCGTGCTGGAAGTAAACGACAGGATTCGCCCATGACATTCAAAGTAGACAACGATGCACTGAAGGTGGCCATGATGCGCCATTACGAAGAGAAGCTGGCCAAGGATCTGCGCGAAATGTTCATCTACTCTGGCAACGAAGACACCAACCGCATTTGGCAGTTGTACATGGAAGAGCTACAGCGCCAAGAAAAACGCCAAGAGCTGCACACAGACAGCGGACACAAAATCTTTATCATGCTTTGCCTGTGCATGATGGCATACGGTTTATATAGGATATTTACACTATCTCCAACATAGAGTTACACTATCGTCCAATGCGCTGAAACAATTGCGTGAAAGGACTGAAACATGACCGAGAAGAAGACAAAGACACCTGTGACGCAAGAGTCACTTATCCAAGAGCTAGAGCAATTCGCCAAAGACGTGGCCGCGCCAAAGAAGAAGACAGGACGACCATCCAGCTACAGCCAACCACTCGCAGACGAGATATGCAATAGACTGGCTGGAGGGGAGAGCTTGAGATCAATCTGTAGGGATGATCACATGCCAGCACAACAAACCGTGTACGTCTGGTTGAACAAAGACAAAGTCTTTCAAGACCAATACGCACGTGCGCGGGAAGAGCAGGCTGACACTCACGCTGACGAAATCATCGCCATCGCTGACGAATCCCCCGAAGTCAACCCGATCCGCGACAAAGACGGCAACGTGGTGGACATTAAGATCGACTCAGGCTACGTGGCGTACCAAAAGCAGCGCATTGAGGCACGAAAGTGGACTGCGGCCAAGCTGCGCCCTAAGAAGTACGGTGACCGCGTAACCCATGCTGGTGACGACGAAAGCCCAGTGGTGCTTGAGAACAACATGAACGTGTTCGGTGAGCTGCTGAAGGCCATCAAACTACAACGCCAGACGGAGGCTTGATATGAGCATGATGCCCGACATGACCGCACCCCGCGGTTGGATGTGCCCGTGCTGCAACCGCGTGTACAGCCCAACGACGCCCATGTGCTTCACCTGCGGCGGTAATGCCGTCACCACGCCTGACACTGGCAAGATAGACGCTGGCACCATAAAGGGCGCATGCTCCAATTGCTGGGGCTCAGGCTTAGGCATCAATGGATGGCCATGCCCAATCTGTAAAAAGGCAACTCTGTACACCACCACACCAAATGTCACTGGGAGTTATTGACCATGGCCTACCATTCGCACGAGCTGGACGCCCTTGAAGCCCAGCACAAAGAACCACGCCTCATGCGGTTTGTGGAGTTCCCGCTGATCGGTGGGCAATCCAGACTGCGGTTTAACCGCAAGGACGGCAAGTACGTGTGCGAGATGAGTCCAGTCGAGGCCACCAGCATCTTGCGCAGCATCGACCAAGCCTGCTGGAACGCTGGCCTGCACTATGAGTGAAGACACGAAACCATGCCCATTCTGTGGCAACGTCGGCGGCGTTTCAGTCGTTGAAGGCGATACTTACCGTTGGCGTGTGGCACAGTGCAACGAGTGCGGGGCAAGAGCGCCCGACGTGCGCATGGTGACGATTGGCGCAGGAACCAAAGAAGAGTGGGAGGCCAAAGCCAAAGAGCGTGCCCTTTTTGAATGGAACTCACGCGCATGAGTGTCGCTGACGTCATACTGGAAGACGACGCCTACCTCGCCGAAGAGTTTGCCAAGCTAAACCCCATTCAACAGACTGCGGTTACTTGGCAGCTCAAGTGGATGAAGCAGGCCCACAAGCACCAGATTGAGCCCGTGGGCGACTGGTGGAACATCTGGCTCATGCTGGCTGGCCGCGGTGCGGGTAAGACGCGTGCAGCCGCAGAGACGCTGGCACTATGGGCTTGGGAGCAACCGAACACACGCTGGCTTGTGTCCGCCCCAACGAGCGGTGACGTGCGCGGCACGTGCTTTGAGGGTGACTCAGGCTTGATCGCTGTCATCCCACCGTCGCTGATAGCCGACTACAACAAGAGCCTGCATGAGATCAAGCTGATCAATGGCTCATTCATCAAGGGCATCTCAGCCAGTGAGCCTGAGCGTTTCCGTGGTGGCCAGTGGCATGGCGCATGGCTTGACGAGCTGGCCGCGTGGGACTACCTGCAAGAAGCGTGGGACATGATCATGTTCGCCGTGCGTCTGGGGGCCAAGACCAAAATCATCGCGTCCACCACGCCCAAGCCCAAGCCGTTGATCATGGAGCTGCTGGACCGCGAAGGCGACGACGTGGCGGTGACCAAGGCGTCGACGTACATTAACGTGGCCAACTTGGCCCCGTCGTTCCAGAAGCAAATTTTGCAGTACGAGGGCACGAAGCTGGGACGCCAAGAGATTCACGCCGAAATCATCGACCCTGAAGAGGGCGGCATTGTGAAGCGCGAGTGGTTCCGCTTGTGGCCAAACGGCAAGGCGTTCCCCAAGTTCGAGTACATCATTCAGTCCTACGACTGCGCTACATCGGACAAGACGCACAACGACCCAACGGGTTGCATCACCATGGGCGCGTTCAAGCCATTGGATGGTGGCATGTGCGTGATGATCATCGACTGTTGGCAAGAGCACCTGCAGTACCCTGACCTGCGGCCCAAGGTCATTGACGAGTTCGAAGTGGTGTACGGCGAAGGCAAAGAGAAGAAGCGCGTCGACCTGCTGCTGGTGGAAGACAAGAGCGCAGGCATCAGCTTGATCCAAGACTTGCGCCAAGCGCACTTGCCCGTGCACGCCTACAACCCCGGCAGGGCCGACAAAGTCCAACGCTTGAGCATCGTGGCCAACATCATCCGTGCTGGCCGCGTGTGGGTGCCTGAGAGCAGCAACAAGAAGGGTTACGTCAAAGATTGGGCCGAGGGCATGGTGAGCCAGATATGCTCATTCCCCGAAGGCACAGTGCATGACGAGTTCGTCGACTGCATCTCACAAGGCTTGCGCTACATGCGTGACGGTGGATGGATCAGCATTGACGCACCACCACGCGACGACTACGACGAGAACGACGTGATCGACGCCATGGACTTCAATCGACATTCAACGCACGTCAATCCGTATGCGGTTTAACCGCACGTGCAGTTGTAGACTTGACAACGTGACAAAGGCATAATTGGGGCAATTCCCCATTGAGGTTGACATGGCCACACCACCACCCAACGAAGCTGCGAAACTCGCCATCTTGCGCCAGCAACTGATGGACAAGATCAAGCAAGACGAGCAGTACAAGCAAATGACTGACCGCCAGTACACGAGCGCTATACAACCTAACCCCAATTGGATGCCGACCAAAGCCAATGGTGGAACCATAAGTCAAGACGCCATGCAGTTGGCACTGATGCCAAAAGTCCAAAGCTATCCCAAGCCAGTCACTCACGCCCACCACCTTGAAATAGAAGAGCGCCCACTATGAAATCACTCACAGGCAAAGGCAAACCGTTCCATTCGGCACTGGACAAGGCCGCGGCGCTACTGAAGCGCAAGGTGGGCACAGGCGCTGAGTTCATGAAAGAACTGCAAGGCTTGGGCGGCATCAAGCAGGCTGAGATTGACGAGCGCAAGTTGGGTGAAGTGATGGGCATGCCCCGCATGACGCATGACCAATTCATGGCGGCGTTAGCGGCTAAACCTGCGCCAGCAATACGTGAGAAGGTATTCAAGAATCCATCGACCGACGAAGTCAATGCCGCACTTGAAAAGCAAATCAGGAAAAACATCATCAGAGAGTACAAAGACGAAGGCTATACAGCAAAACAAATTGAAGAGGTGTTGCCAGAGTCGTTGGAAGATGCTTTGAATAGCCCGTTTGCAAAGCAGGCTTGGATGGGACACTATGAGAAGTTGAATAAAAACCCAACACACCACGATAAATACACGCTACCCGGCGGTGAGAACTACCGTGAGATGCTAATCAAAGCACCCAAGGGCGGCGAAGAGTTTGGTGGCGTAGGTGCACATTTCAAAGGCGAACCCGGCATCCTTGCCAGTATGCGATTGAAGGATCGCACTGGCCCCAACGGTGAGAAGCTGCTGCACCTTGAAGAGTTGCAATCAGACTGGCACCAACAAGGTCGCGAGAAGGGCTACAAGGCAGACTACGAGTCTCAAGATGAGATGATGAGGAAGCGTGACGATCTATACGACTCACGCACCGCATTGGTCAAACAAGCTCTTGCCATTGAGAAGGCTGGCGGCACTGCCCCGCAAGAGTTGATTGATCAAATACATGGCATGAATGACCAACTGCGCACGATTGAAGAGCGCAAAGACAAAGCACGCAACGCAGTCCCTGACGCCCCATTCAAAAAGAATTGGGAAGAGATGGCGCTCAAACGCTTGATGCACCATGCAGCCGAGAAGGGTTACCACGGCTTGGTAGTGACACCCGGCAACGTGCAAGCCGATCGTTATAGCTTGGCCAAGCACATTGATTCGCTGTCCTACGAGAAAAAAAACGACAAATATCACCTGCGATATGTCCCCAAAGGCGGCGGAACTTTTGAGTCGCTTGCAGCGGGAGTTGCGCCTGAAGATTTGGCATCTCATGTCGGCAAAGAGATGGCCGAAAAGATCATCAACAAAGAAGGCAATAGAGCTGGATCAACTGGCATCTACACCTTTCCTAATGTTGATCTGCAAGTCGGCGGCGAAGGCATGAAGGGCTTCTACGACAAGAAGGTGCCCAACATCCTCAACGCCATTGGCAAGAAGTACGGCATCAAGACTCACCTGCATGGTCACCCCTTGCATGACATCCCCAAATTGCCAGAAGAGCACGAGCCAGAAGACGTGGAGAGCCATGCAAAGATGGCGGCCACCCCGCTCCACCACTTCCCCATCACCGAGCCAATGCGTCAAGACATTCTCAAAAACGGTCTGCCACTGTACAAAGAAGGCGGGACGATCCACAAAGCCATAGGAGGCACAGTGCAGCCCTCAGTCAATCAAATGCGCACAGCGCTGATGCAAAACAAGTTTGCCGTGCCAGCGTCCGACATCAAGTCCATCGGCGCACAAGAAGCCCCAGACTTGGGCACCAAGGTCTATGTGAACGAAGGCGGTCAAAATGGCATGGGTGGCGTGGACGTTGATGCGACACAGCCCGGCATGCAACTGATGCAAGCCCAGCCCAACCTTGACCCAACCAAGAACCAACCGCAGCAAGGCGGCCAGCCATCCAGCGCAGGCCTATCTAGCCCCGCACAGCAGCCACCCAGCAACATCTTGCAGATGACGCGCCAAGGGCAGGCCATGAACGCCATGACGCCTCCCCAGCCTCAAGGCATGGCCAAGGGCGGACGCATGACCGTAAAGCAGATGAAGCACGAGTTGCAGGGCTACGCATCCAAAGGCTACGTTCACCACACGGACATCAATCCTCATCCAGAAGCTGGGAAACGGTTTGTGAATGAGCAATTGCCCGGCCTGATGCCTGAGCGCCCAGTCAACATGGATGAGCTTTACAACGAACGCGCAAGCCTTCAATTGCGTCCTTGGGACTCAACCAGTCGCCATGTCAAGGTGACCAATGTGTCTGGCCATGAGTTGACCAATCCTTTGATTACAGAGGGCGGCCAAGGGTTTGCCCGTGACATTGAACTGAACAAAAAAGGCATTTCTGGCGCGTCTGGCCGTGAAATTCAAAAGCGCATTCAATCTCGCGCCAATGCCGCTCATGAGGAAAACATCAAGCAAGGTGGCCGTGGGCACACCTACGACATCATTGCGAACATGGAGAGCATGGCTCCGCTGTTCACCCATATGCCTCTTCATGTGCAGTTGGATTTTCTCAAGCAAGCAAATCTAAGTCCAAAAGAGATTCAGCACATTGAAGACCGAATCCGCCGCAAAAAAGTTCAGGGTAAAACGCCTTTTGCAAACATGTTGCCTTTGGAACATCCTGAAACACAAAAGCAATTGAATGAGTCGGGCGCATTGCGCAAGGCGGTGTCTACTGAGTTGGCATCCAAGACAAATCAAAAACGTCTTGACTACAACTTGGAAGACCTGCTGGCCGCGGTTACTGATCCTCACATCCACGCAGCGCCTGCTGGCTATGCTGGCAACACATTCATTGCAAACGTGCCGCATGCAGGTCTTGGCCCACAACACCATACGGTGTATGACACATCTGGCTATGGCGAGTATGCTGGCAAAGGTGCGCAAGTCCCAGCCGAGTTGTACATGGCTGATGCCTTTGAAAGAATCAGCCACGAGTTGCAAAAACAATACCCCAATGCAGGCGCATCGGCCATTCGAGCCATGACCATTGGCGCCTTGCAAACCCGTGGTGGTAATGTTTCCCAGATGGTCAATGACCGAGTGATGCGCAACCTTGAGCGCTACCATGAAGGCATCAAGGCAGGCGACATTCAAAACCCGAATGATTTGTACGGCGTGCTTGGCCACTTCTACAAAAAGTACGGCGGTTACAAGAAAGGCGGCAAAGTGAAGGATAATCTCGACACTATGCGTCTTGCTTTAACAAAAAATTCAAAGAAGAAATCATCCTGATGAATTGGCAAA
>CAIYFE010000235.1 GCA_903925445.1 uncultured Burkholderiales bacterium
AGCGAAATTCTTTGAGCTTGGCAATGCTCACCACGCCCATGCGCGCCAACACAATGACCACAATCGGCACCTCAAACGTCATCCCAAATGCGATGAACATGGTGATCACAAAACTCAAATACGCCTCAATGTCAGGTGCAGCCGTGATGCTTTTGGGCGCAAATCCTTGGATGAACTTGAACACCTGCCCAAAAACAAAGAAGTAACAAAAAGCCACGCCCGCAATGAAGAGCAAGGTGCTGGAAATCACCAAAGGCAGCACCAACTTTTTTTCGTGGGTGTACAAACCAGGCGCCACAAAAGCCCAGATTTGGTACAAAACAACGGGCAAGGCCAACAAAAATGCGGCCATCATCAAAATTTTCAGCGGCACCAAAAATGGAGAAATGACCGACGTCGCAATCAAGGTGCTGCCATGCGGCAATTGCGCCACCAAAGGTGCGGCCAGCAGGTCGTACAAGTTGGCCGGTCCTGGATAAATTGCCAAGGCCGCGCCTGCAATGAAAACCGCCAAGGCAGACTTGACCAAGCGATCCCGCAATTCGACCAAATGCTGGATGAACGGTTGCTCGGTTCCAGCCAACTCGTCGTGAGATTCAAACATTGGAGCTTACTTTCGGACGGAAACGCGCTACGCGAGCTGCGCTGGATAAAGCTCGGGTTTTAACGCCATGGCGCGCTTTGTACCAATGCGGCATGGCACCGCGTTTTAAACGCCACTTTTTGCCAGGATGTTGGTACTGCGGGCCTTCGGGCTCAAAGTCATGGCGACTGGTGTGATCGCTCAAACTCGCGGTGGTATCGGCCCAGTCTTTCTCAAACTCTGAATGGGTCGAATGAACCGACTGCTCAACGTCACGCGCCGCTGTTTCGACCGATTCTTTGACTTTTTTCAGTGCATCCAGTTCGATCGAGCGATTGACCTCGGCCTTGACATCGGCCACATAGCGTTGTGCTTTGCCAATGAGCGTGCCAATCGTGCGTGCGACGCCGGGCAACTTTTCGGGGCCAATCACGATCAGCGCAACGGCGCCAATCAAAGCCAGTTTGGAAACACCAAGATCAATCACATCAATCGATCATCAAGATTTTTGTTTGGCTTCCACGTCAATCGTGGTTTTTTCAGCCGTCACCGAAGCAGGTGCTGGCGCTGCGTCGGGTTTGGCTGCGCCGTCTTTCATGCCGTCTTTGAAGCCTTTGACCGCGCCACCCAAGTCTTCGCCGATGTTGCGCAGTTTTTTGGTGCCAAACACCATCACCACGATCAGCAAAACAATCAACCAATGCCAAATGGAAAACGAACCCATGCGAATCTCCTTGAATCTTGGAATTCTAATCAGCCACGCAACCAAGGGCGCGGACCGCCCATGACGTGCCAATGCAAATGATGAACTTCTTGCCCGCCCTCGGCGCCAGTATTGGTGACGATGCGAAAACCGCCTTCGGGGTAAGGTCTTGCGCCTTCTTGCAAAGCCAACTGAGGCGCCAGCAACATCATGCGGCCCAACAAACCTTCGTGCTCAGGCCCGACATGCGCCATGGACGGAATGTGCAATTTGGGAATGATCAAAAAATGCACCGGCGCCCAAGGGTTGATGTCGTGAAAAGCAAAAACCTCGTCGTCTTCAAAGACTTTGCGTGCTGGAATTTGCCCTGCCACGATTTTGCAAAAAATGCAGTTCTCGCTCATTGTGTGCTTCCTTATTCGCCCAGTTGTTCACGGGCTTGCGCTTTGCGCAAAGCTTTTTCTTCTAAACCGCTCAAACCTTCGCGGCGAGCCAGCTCGTTGACGACGTCGGCGGGTGTCAACCCGTAATGTGCCAGCGCAATCATGCTGTGAAACCACAAATCGGCGATTTCGTAGACCAATTGGCTGGGGTCGCCACCGTGATCGACGTCTTTGGCTGCCATCACGGTTTCGGTGGCCTCTTCTCCAATTTTTTTCAAAAACGCGTCTGGGCCTTTGTGCAGCAAACGCGCCACATAGCTTTTTTCAGGGTCTCCCCCGTGGGCGGGTTTGCGGCTTTCGATGACGTCGGCCAAACGCTGCAAAGTGTCTAAAGAGCTCATGGCATTGGTTTGTAAATGGTTTCAGGATCTTTGAGCACTGGCTCAACAGCTTGCCAAGTTGTGCCTTGCAAGCTTTGATAAAAACAACTGTGGCGTCCTGTGTGGCACGCAATCGAAGGCGAATACCCTTCTTGCGTGACCGTCAAGAGCACCACGTCATTGTCACAGTCCAAGCGAATGTCGTGAACGGTCTGCACGTGGCCCGACTCTTCACCCTTGAACCACAGCTTGGCGCGAGATCGGCTGAAGTAGACCGCGCGTTTGAGCTCAGCGGTTTTTTGCAGCGCTTCGCGATTCATCCATGCAAACATGAGCACATCGCCGGTGTCTTTTTCTTGCGCAATGACAGGCACCAGACCTTTGTCATCCCAGCGCACGGCATTTAACCAAGTGGTAGGCATCTGAATCCTTAAAAACGCACGGGAATTCCGCGTTCGGCCATGCGCGCCTTGGCCTGCGCCACGGTGAATTCGCCGTAGTGAAAAATACTCGCGGCCAACACCGCATCGGCGCCGCCTTGCTGCACGCCGTCTGCCAAGTGATCTAAATTGCCCACACCGCCCGAGGCGATGACGGGCACGCTGATGGCATCGGACACCGCACGCGTCAACGCCAGATCAAAGCCGCTTTTGGTGCCATCGCGGTCCATGCTGGTGAGCAAAATTTCTCCAGCGCCAAATTCAGCCATTTCGGTGGCCCAGGCGACGGCATCCAACCCTACATTTTTGCGCCCGCCGTGGCTGAAAACGTCCCAGCCCGGACCCACAGGCACGCCGCTGGCATCCAAGCGCAATGCCTCTTGTGCGTTGCGTTGTTTGGCATCAATCGCCACCACGATGCATTGCGCGCCGTACTTGAGCGATGCCTCACGAATCACCGACGGATTGGCAATGGCCGCCGAGTTGAAGCTGACTTTGTCTGCGCCGGCATTGAGCAAGCGACGCACGTCTTCGACCGTGCGAACCCCGCCGCCAACGGTCAGCGGAATGAAGACCTGCGAGGCCACTGCTTCGATGATGTGCAAGATGACATCGCGCGCATCGCTGGTAGCGGTGATGTCCAAGAAAGTCAACTCGTCTGCGCCCTGGTCGTTGTAGCGCGCTGCGATTTCAACTGGGTCGCCCGCGTCTCGCAACTCGACAAAGTTGACGCCTTTGACGACGCGCCCGCCGGTCACGTCAAGACAAGGAATGATGCGTTTTGCCAGCATGGATGTGTTTTCAAAAATTCTTAAAGGACTTGCAAACGCTGCCAGCCCAGCCACGATTGTCCCGCAGGCACAACAACGGGCTCAAACACTTGGGCAGCTTCGACGCACAGCATGCGCTCAAAGTCTTGCGGGAGCATGTCAGTCAGCGTGGCGCACTTGGCTTGACCTGGATTCCAAACCACCGTGTTGGCCCAGCTGGCGCTTTGTGTGATTTGCAATTGATGCGCTGCGTCTTCAAGCAGCAAAGGCGTGGCGCTGGCTGCATAGACACGGTCAAACTCGGCGTTGATCTGCAAGTGCGAAGCCGCTTGGCCATGTCGGTCGGCCACCGCGTCCCATTCGGGTTGCAAGTGCAGCCCGGTGAGCTGCACTTTCGCAATGGCATCGACCGCCAAGTAGGTGTGCAGCGCCCCCGTGAAATGCCAATCTTGGGCATCGGTGTTGCGCACGTCCAAACTGAGTTGAAGTCGACCAGGCGCAAGATCCAAATGCAAAAAAACCTCAAATGCTCGCGGCCAAAATTTGCGCGATGCTTCGCTATCACGCAAACACAGCGTCAACCGAGCGGCATTTGCTTGGAGTTCAGGCTGAACCCACTGCCAACTCAGATTGCGGAAAAATCCATGTTTGGGCAAATCACCGCGTTGGTTGAACTGCGGGAAACACACCGGCACGCCGCCTCGAATGGCCGAATGGCCGTCCCACACATTGCTTTCGCTCAAGTAAAGCTGTTCACGGCCTTGGGCAACCCACGACAACACGTGCGCGCCTTGCTCGGCAACCAACAACTGATCGCCACAAGGCAAGGTCAAACGGTGACAAGGCAGGCCATGCGCCTGCTCAGATTGGCAAATCGCTGATTGCTCAACCATTGAGTTCATCGGCACGCGCCTGGGCTTTTTGAAAGTCCAAGTCGCCGCTGTAAATGGCGCGACCACAAATCACGCCTTCTACGCCTTCTTCTTCGACGGCGCACAACTGCTCGATGTCGGCCATGTTGGACAAACCGCCCGAAGCAATGACAGGAATCGTCAACGCCTGCGCCAGCTTGACGGTGGCTTCAATGTTGATGCCACTCAACATGCCATCGCGTCCGATGTCGGTGTAGATGATGGATTCGACGCCGTAGTCTTCGAACTTTTTGCCCAAATCGGCGACTTCGTGACCGGTCAATTTGCTCCAACCATCGGTGGCAACTTTGCCGTCTTTGGCGTCCAAGCCCACGATGATGTGACCGCCAAACGCACTGCAAGCATCGCGCAAAAAGCCAGGATTCTTGACCGCTGCGGTGCCAATGATGACGTAGCGCAAACCCGCATCGATGTATTTTTCGATGGTGTCCAAATCGCGAATGCCGCCGCCCAGCTGAACAGGAATGTCATCGCCCACGGCCTTCAAAATGGCTTTGATGGCGGCATTGTTTTGCGGCTTGCCCGCAAAAGCGCCGTTCAAATCGACCAAGTGCAAGCGACGCGCACCCTTGGCCACCCAGTTGAGCGCCATTTGCGCAGGGTCTTCGCCAAACACAGTGGATTGATCCATGTCGCCTTGTTTGAGGCGAACACAGTGCCCGTCTTTGAGATCAATGGCTGGAATAAGAAGCATGATGGAAATGAAAAATCAAGGGTTCCAATGTAAAAAATTGCGGTAGAGCGCCAAACCATGCGCCGCACTTTTTTCCGGGTGAAATTGTGTCGCAAAAATATTATCTCGCGCCACAGCGCTGGCAAAAAGTCCACCGTAATCAGTTTGAGCAGCCACGTGCTCGGCTTGGTTGGGCCGCGCGTAAAAGCTGTGCACAAAGTAAAAATAGCTGCCATCGGGCACGCCGGCCCACACCGGATGGTCTTGGGCTTGCAACACCTGATTCCAGCCCATTTGCGGGACTTTGAAGCGACTGCCATCGGCTTGGGTTCGGCCTTGCAGGTCAAACTTCACCACTTCGCCCGCGATCAACCCCAACGCGGGTGTGTCGCCTTCTTGGCTGTGATCGAGCAACATTTGCATGCCCACGCACACGCCAAACAAGGGTTTTTTGGCAGCGGCGTCCATCACCGAGTCGAACAGGCCTGAATCATGTAACTCGCGCATGCAGTCGCGCATGGCGCCCTGGCCGGGCAAGACCACGCGGTGCGCGGTGCGCACAACTTGCGGATCGGCCGTGATGACGACTTGGGCATGATCGACTTGCGAGGCCGCATGAATGACGGCCTGCGCCACCGAGCGCAAGTTGCCCATGCCGTAATCGACCACCGCGACTTTGTTCACGACTGGGTTCAAAGTGTGCCCTTGGTCGATGGAATCACGCCCGAGGAGCGAGGATCGAGTTCGAGCGCCGCGCGCAACGCACGGGCAAAGGCTTTGAACACCGTTTCGGCTTGATGGTGCGCGTTTTCGCCGCGCAAGTTGTCGATGTGAAGGGTGACGAAAGCGTGGTTCACAAAGCCTTGGAAAAACTCAAACGCCAGTTGGCTGTCAAAAGTGCCAATCATGCCGCTTTTGAACGGCACATGCATGACCAAGCCTGGACGCCCCGAAAAGTCAACCACCACGCGGCTCAAGGCCTCGTCCAAAGGCACATAGGCATGCCCGTAGCGACGAATGCCTTTTTTGTCGCCCACGGCTTTGGCCACTGCCTGCCCCAAGGTGATGCCCACGTCTTCGACGGTGTGGTGGCCGTCGATGTGCAGATCTCCCTTGGCGTGAATGTCCAAATCGATCAAACCGTGGCGAGCAATTTGCTCCAGCATGTGGTCAAAAAAACCAATGCCTGTTGCGAGCTTGGCTTGACCTGTGCCGTCCAAATTGACTTTGACGGTGATTTGGGTTTCGTTGGTGTTGCGAGTAATTTCGGCTTGGCGCATGAAACGCTTTCAACCAGGGTTTAAACAGACCAACATGATACCATCGACACCCCGCGAGCCCGCATGGATTGGGGCTTGCAACGACCCTACACATCCGACACCCATGAGCCAATACTGGAGCGCTGTGGTTCACAGCCTGACCCCTTATGTACCGGGCGAACAGCCCAAGATGGACAACTTGGTCAAACTCAACACCAACGAACATCCATTTGGCCCATCTCCGCGTGCGCTAGAAGCCATTCAAGCAGCCACCAACGACAGCCTGCGCCTTTACCCCGACCCCAACGCCGATGCGCTCAAAGCAGCGCTCGCCCGTCACCACGGCGTGCAAGCCAATCAAGTGTTTGTGGGCAATGGCTCTGACGAGGTGCTGGCTCACGCGTTCATGGCGCTGCTCAAGCGACCCGGCGGCTTGTGGTTTCCCGACATCACCTACAGCTTCTACCCTGTGTACTGCGGGTTGTACGGCATCGACTACCGCACCATTGCGCTGGCAGACGATTTCACCATTCGCGCAGACGACTACCTGCCACGCGACGGGCAAGCTGCAGGCGCCATCATTTTTCCCAACCCCAATGCGCCCACCGGCTGTCCTTTGTCGTTGACCGAGGTCGAGCGCATCGTGGCGGGCAACCCACAAGCCGTGGTGTTGATTGACGAGGCCTATGTGGACTTCGGCGCCGAAAGCGCCGTGAGCTTGGTCAACCGCTACCCCAACTTGCTGGTGTGCCACACTTTCTCCAAGAGCCGCTCGCTTGCTGGCTTGCGCGTGGGCTACGCCGTGGGCTCTGCCGCGCTGATTGAAGGTCTGGAGCGTGTAAAAAACAGTTTCAACTCCTACCCTCTTGATCGCTTGGCTTTGGCCGGAGCCGTTGCCTCGGTGCAAGACGACGCGTATTTCCGCGAAAGCTGCGCCAAAGTCATTGCCACCCGCGAGCAACTGGTGAGCGACTTGCAGGGCTTAGGCTTTGAGGTGCTGCCCTCGGCCGCGAACTTTGTGTTTGCCCGCCATCCCGCGCACAGCGGCGCTGATCTGGCCAGTGGTTTGCGCGAACGCGCCATCATCGTGCGCCACTTCAAACTGCCGCGCATCGACGCTTTTTTGCGCATCACCGTGGGCACGCCTGAGCAATGTTTGGCGCTGGTGAATGCGCTCCACGCATTGGTGAAGCACTGAGGCGCCACTCCCAAACAAAAAAGCCCTCTTCATGAGGGCTTTTTTACATGGCCAGTTGCTTGAGCCACATTCAACTTTTGGGACGCAAGCGAAACTCAGCCGCTAACGCATGCGCCTGCAAACCTTCGCCATGCGCCAGCACGCTGGCGATTTGACCCAGTGTTTGTGCGCCTGCTTCGCTGACCTCTATCAAGCTGCTGCGTTTTTGAAAGTCGTAAACGCCCAGGGGCGAGCTAAAGCGCGCCGTGCCGCTGGTGGGCAGCACGTGGTTGGGGCCGGCGCAGTAGTCGCCCAAGCTTTCACTGGTGAAGGCACCCAAGAAGATGGCGCCGGCGTGTTTGAGCAAAGGCTCCCACTTGTGGGGCTCATCGCTGGAGACTTCCAAGTGCTCGGGCGCGATGCGGTTGCTGATGGCGCAAGCTTCTTGCATGCTGCGGGTGTGAATGAGCACGCCACGTCCGTTGAGCGATTTTTCGATGATGTCTTTGCGTGGCATTTGCGGCAGCAAGCGATCAATCTCTGCTTGCACGCGGTCGATGTAGGCGGCATCGGGGCAGAGCAAGACGCTTTGCGCCAATTCGTCGTGCTCGGCTTGGCTGAACAAATCCATCGCCACCCAGTCAGGCGGGGTGGTGCCGTCGGCCAGGACCAAAATCTCGCTGGGGCCTGCAATCATGTCAATGCCCACTTTGCCAAACACACGGCGTTTGGCGGATGCCACGTAGGCGTTGCCAGGACCCGTGATTTTGTCCACGGCCGGAACCGTGGCTGTGCCGTAAGCCAAGGCCGCGACCGCTTGGGCGCCACCAATGGTGAAGGCTCGTGTGACACCTGCAACGTAAGCCGCGGCCAAGACCAGCGGATTTTTTTCGCCCTTGGGCGTTGGCACGACCATGATGATTTCGCCCACGCCGGCCACGTGCGCAGGAATTGCATTCATCAACACGCTCGACGGGTAAGCGGCTTTGCCACCGGGCACATAAATGCCCACGCGATCGAGTGGCGTGACTTTTTGACCCAGCAAGGTGCCATCGGCATCGCGGTAGCTCCAGCTCTCGCCGCTGGCTTTCTTTTGCGCCTCGTGGTAGCTGCGCACACGCGCGGCTGCGGCTTGCAAGGCCTCGCGCTGCTCAGCAGGCAAACCATCGAAGGCCGCTTTGAGTTCGACTTGCGTCAACTCCAAGGCGCTCATGTTGTCGGCCTTGAGGCCGTCAAAGCGTTCGGTGTAGTCAAGCACAGCCACATCGCCGCGCTTTTCAACGTCGGCCAAGATGTCGGCCACGCGCTGCTCAATGGCCGCGTCGGTGTCAGCAGACCAATGCAAGCGCGCTTTGAAGTCGGCTTCAAAGGTCGGGCTGGTGGTCGAAAGACGCAAGACGTTGGGCATGAGGAGGCTTCAAAAAATCAAGATTTGGCCGCAGGCAAGGCGGCAGAAAACGCATCGATGATGCGACGAATGTCGGCTTGTTTCATTTTCAAAGCCGCGGGGTTGACGACCAAGCGCGAGCTGATGTCCATGATGCGCTCGACCTCCACCAAATGGTTGGCTTTCAAGGTGTTGCCGGTTGACACCAGGTCAACAATGGCATCGGCCAAGCCGGTGAGCGGCGCCAATTCCATCGAGCCATACAGTTTGACCAAATCCACATGAACGCCTTTGCTGGCGAAAAATTCACGGGCAATGGCCACGTATTTGGTTGCGACTTTCAAGCGCGCACCTTGTTTGACTTTGGCGACGTAGTCAAAGTCGGCGCGCACGGCCACGCTCATGCGGCATTTGGCAATTTGTAAATCCAAGGGCTGGTACAAACCGGCTGAGCCTGCGCTGCCGCCCCAATCGCTGTTGTGTTCGATCAAGGTGTCCAAGCCGGTGACGCCCAAATCAGCACCGCCATATTGCACATAGGTGGGCACATCGGTGGCACGCACCAAGACCACACGCACATGGGGTTGGTTGGTGGGCAAGATGAGTTTGCGTGAGGTTTCTGGGTCTTCCAGCACCTCGATGCCTGCGGCTTTCAACAGCGGCAAGGTTTCGTCAAAGATGCGTCCTTTGGACAAGGCCAGCGTGAGGGTTTGGGTCATTTCACTCTTTCAATGTCAGCGCCAATGGCACGCAGCTTGGCTTCCATCTTGTCGTAGCCACGGTCAAGGTGGTAGATGCGGTCGACCAAGGTTTCCCCCTCGGCCACCAAGCCTGCAATCACCAATGAAGCAGAAGCACGTAAATCCGTGGCCATGACCGTCGCCCCAGAGAGCTTGGGAACACCTTCGATGAGCGCCACTTTGCCGTCGATTTGAATGTGCGCGCCCAAACGCACCAGCTCGTTGACGTGCATGAATCGGTTTTCAAAAATCGTCTCGGTCACTTTGGACGCCCCGCGCGCAATGGCGTTCAAGGTCATGAACTGCGCTTGCATGTCGGTTGGGAAACCGGGGTATTCGGTGGTGCGGAAGTTTTGCGCCTTGAGATGCTCAAACGCAGGCCCTTGGGCTTGAATGCGAATGCCTTGTTCATTGGCCGTGACGGTTGCACCAGCATCGACCAATTTCTCGATCACTGCTTCGAGGTGATCGGCTCGGCCATGTCGCAAGAACACATCACCTCCGGTCGCCGCCACGGCGCACAAGAAGGTGCCGGCCTCGATGCGATCGGACACCACTTGATGCGTACAACCGTTCAAACGCGAAACACCTTGCACATGAATTCGGCTGGTGCCGTGACCTTCAATCTTGGCGCCCATGGCGATGAGCATTTCGGCCAAGTCTGGAATTTCAGGCTCTTGGGCGGCGTTTTCCAACACCGTCTCACCGTCAGCCAAAGCGGCGGCCATGAGAAAGTTTTCGGTGCCCGTCACCGTGACCATGTCGGTGGTGATGCGAGCGCCTTTGAGTCGCGTCAAACCCGGCTTGAGCTTGGCCACCATGTAGCCGTGCTCGACTTCGATGTCCGCACCCATGGCTTGCAAGCCTTTGATGTGCTGATCCACAGGACGCGACCCAATGGCACAACCGCCCGGCAGGGACACTTTGGCGTGGCCAAAACGCGCCAACAAAGGCCCCAGCGCCAGCACCGAAGCGCGCATGGTTTTGACCAGCTCATACGGTGCTTCGGGGTTGTTCAGGCCGCCGGCATTGAGCAGCGTGGTGCCGTCCTCCAAATGCTCGGCCGTCACGCCCATGTTGCGAATGAGCTTGAGCATGGTGGCCACATCTTGCAGATTGGGCACATTGCGCAAAGTCACGGCTTGGTCGCTCAACAAGGCAGCGCACAACTCGGGCAAGGCAGCGTTTTTCGCACCCGAAACCCATACCTCGCCCTGCAAAGCACGGCCCCCGCGAATCAAAAGTTTGTCCATAAATTACTGCTGCCCTTGCGCTTGCCACTCTGCGGGCGTGTAGGTTTTCATCGACAAAGCGTGGACTTCATCGGTTTGCATTTTTTGCCCCAAGGTCGCGTACACGCGCTGGTGGCGTTGAATCAATCGCTTGCCTTCAAACTCCGCCGACACCAAGGTGGCGTACCAATGGCGGCCATCGCCCTCGACGTGCAAATGTTCGCAAGGCAAGCCCGCGCCAATCAATGCTTGAAGCTCTTGTGCTGTCACTGCATCACCCTCGAATTTTGAAACCAATGCGCAGCAAGTGCAGCGCCAAGGCGGCCACCAAGGTCAAACTTGTGCCCACGACGGCCAAACTGATCCAAGGCGAGACATCGCTTTGACCGAAAAAGCCGTACCGAAAGCCGTCGATCATGTAGAAAAACGGGTTGAGATGGCTCACGCTTTGCCAAAAGCCTGGCAAGGAATGTATGGAATAACACACACCGCTTAAAAAAGTCATCGGCATGATGATGAAGTTTTGAAACGCCGCCATTTGGTCAAATTTTTCAGCCCACAAACCGGCAATCAAACCCAACGCGCCCAGCATGGCTGCGCCACCCAAGGCAAACACCAGCACCCACACAGGTTGCTGCGGCCACAGCGAAAAATTCAACACCGACGATTGCCAAATGAACAATCCCGTTGCCACCAACACACCCAAGCCCACCACCAAACCCCGCACCACGGCAGACAAGGTGTAGGCAAAAAACCAACTCCAATGCGACAAGGGCGTGAGCAACAAAAACACCAAGTTGCCCATGATCTTGCTTTGCACCATGGACGACGAGCTGTTGGCAAACGCGTTTTGCAACACGCTCATCATCACCAATCCAGGAATCAAGAAGGCGGTGTAACTGACGCCGTCATAGACTTGGACGCGGTCTTGCATGACGTGTCCAAATATCAGCAAATACATCACGGCGGTCAAAACAGGCGCCGCCACGGTTTGAAAGCTGACTTTCCAAAAACGCAGCACTTCTTTGTAAAACAATGCAGTCCAACCGGTCATCATGCGCGGGCTCCTTGTGCGCCAGACATGACATCCAAGAAAACGTCTTCTAAGTCGGCTTTGCGGATTTCTACATCTTCTGCTTGCAAGCCCGCTTCTCGCACCGCGGCCAAGTAACGTTCGATTTCAACCGCATCGTGCGCCGGCAACTGGACAATGCGCCCCGTCACGCGCGCCTTGCCTGCCAAAGCGGCGGGCAGTTCGGCATCCAGCTTGAAGCGCAACACGTTGCTAGAAGCTGCTTTGAGCAACTCGCTGGTGCTGTCCAAAGCCACCACTTGGCCTTGCTTGAGCATGGCGATGCGACCGCACAAAGCTTCTGCTTCTTCCAAGTAATGCGTGGTCAACAACACCGTATGGCCTTGCTTGTTGAGCTTGGCGATGAATTGCCACAGCGTTTGGCGCAACTCCACATCGACGCCAGCGGTTGGCTCGTCCAACACAATCACCGGGGGTTTGTGCACCAAGGCTTGTGCAACCAACATGCGCCGCTTCATGCCGCCTGAGAGTTGGCGCATGTTGTTGCTGGCTTTGTCGGTCAACCCCAAGCTCTCGAGCAACTCGTCAATCCAAGCGTCGTTGCGCTGGATGCCAAAGTAACCCGACTGAAATTGCAAAGCCTCACGAACGTTGAAAAAAGGATCGAACACCAATTCTTGCGGCACCACGCCCAACAAGCGACGCGCTTGTGCAGACTGCTTGGACACATCCACGCCTTGCACCTTGACTTGGCCTGAACTGGCTTGCGCCAAGCCAGCCAAGATGCTGATCAACGTGGTTTTACCGGCGCCGTTGGGCCCGAGTAGGCCGAAAAATTCGCCCTCTTCGATGTCAAAGCACACGTTATCCAGCGCCTGGAATGAACCTCGGGCGGTCTGGAAGATTTTGGAAACGGATTGGAATGATATGGCGGACATAAGGCTAAGCCGCGTATTTTAAGGCTTTGCCAATAACCCGCTGATCCCATAGACCTCAGCCAGCACCCGCGCACGTTCTGGCAGTCCTGTCACGCGCAGGCTACCGCCGCAGGCCAGCGCAGCCCGGCGGCAAGCCAGCAACACGGCCAAAGCCGCAGAATCAAACTGCGTCAGCGCCGAAGCGTCAAGCTGCGCCTCTTGCCCTTGGCTGACCTGCGTGGTGAGCAAGGTCACCAAATCTTGCGTGAGCGCAGGGGCTTGCTCATGCGTGAGCACCGCAGGCAAGGCCAAGGAGAAGCTGCGTGTCATGGGTTATTTGCCGTTGCGGGCGTTGGTTTTGTTGCGTTCGCTCAAATCAGAAATCAGGCCATCGATGCCTTTGGCGTTGATGGTTTGAGCAAACTGGCTGCGGTAGTTGTCCACCAGCCAAATGCCCATGACATTGAGGTTGTAAACACGCCAGCCAGCGGGGGCGTCATCGGCTTTTTCAACGCGGTAGTCGATCTGGATGGGGTCGCCCTTGCCGCGCACCTCGGTTTTGACCACCACTTCTTTGTCATCGGGCGCAGCGCGCAAGGGCTTGACGACCACCGTTTGGTCGCTGACTTGGGTCAAAGCGCCGGCGTACGTGCGAACCAACAATGTTTTGAACTCATCTTGCAAACGCTTTTGCTGCTCGGGCGTGGCTTGTCGCCAAGCAGGTCCCACCGCAGAAGCCGTCATGCGTTGGAAATTCAGGTTGGGCATGACGCGCTGATCCACCAAGGCGCTGATTTTGTTGATGTCGCCCGATGTGATCGATTTGTCAGCCTTGATCTTGTCCAAGATGTCGCCCGAGACGCTCTTGATGAAGCCGTCCGCTGTCGCTTCGCCAGCGTGCGCAAAACTGCCCCACGCCAAGGCACTTCCCAAAACAAGCCCATGCAAGCATTGCAAAGCGGTGCGGCGGGAATAGAAACGGTTCATACAAAACTCCAAGAATTACTTTTGACCAGACGTATCGTCTTCATCAGGCGGGTTGCCGTCATAGATTTGCGAGCGACGGTATTGCAAATACGCATCACGGGTGAAGCTGTATTTGTCCAACGACGCTGATTCGAGCAAGTTGCTGGTCTGCAGCAAGTGTGCTCGTTTTTCAACGGCTCGCAAGGTATATGCGCTGTTGCGCGCAGGCACATTGCTTTCGCGTCCTACGGGGTCGGCATAGTAGTCCAGCGGCAAGCCAGCAGTGTCACGCACGGTAGATGGCCCTAAAACGGGCAACACCAAGTAAGGTCCATTGAGCACGCCCCAATACCCCAAGGTCTGCCCAAAATCTTCGGGATGACGCTCCAAGTTGATGGGCGTGGCCACATCAAAAATACCGTAAATGCCAAACACGGTGTTGACCACCACGCGCATGAAAGATTCCGCCGTGTCCCGCCCTTTGAGCTGCAAACCGTTGTTCACGGTAGACCACATGTCGGAGATGTTGTTGAACACATTGCGCACACCCGTCTGAACCACACCGGGCGTCACGGCTTGGTAGCCCTTGGCCACGGGCTTCATGACGTTGTCATCCAAGCTGTCATTGAAGGTGGAGACGCGGCGGTTCATGGGCTCAAAAGGATCTTTGGGATCGGCATTGGGCGCACTGGCGCAAGCGCTCAACGCGAGCAAAGCCAGCGCACTCAACGCACGGCGTGTTGCCATCAACTTGCTTGGCTGCTTCATTTAGAACCTTGTGCGGGTGTGGGTTCAGCCGCTTTGTTGTACAAAAACTGGCTGATCAAATTTTCCAGCACCACCGCAGACTGCGTGGACTGAATGCGATCTCCGGCGGCCAAGTTGTCGGCTTCGGAGCCTGCTTCTATGCCAATGTATTGCTCACCCAACAAACCGCTGGTCAGAATTTTTAACGAGCTGTCTTTGGGAAACTTGTAGCTGCTTTGCAGCGCCAGCGTGACTGTGGCCTGAAATGTCTTGTCATCAAACGACACCGACTCCACGCGCCCCACCACAACGCCGGCGCTTTTGACCGCAGCTTGACGCTTCAAGCCACCAATGTTGTCAAAGCGTGCTGTCACGTTGTAGGTGGACTGAAAATTAAGCGTCAACAAATTGGCAGCCTTGAGCGCCAAAAACAAAACCGCTGCCGCGCCCAAAAGCACAAACAAACCGACCCAAACATCCAACTTGGAGCGTTGCATCACGTCCTCCGATTCTTTAAATACTGAACATCATGGCCGTGAGCACGAAGTCCAAAGCCAACACCGCCAACGAAGCGACCACCACGGTACGTGTGGTCGCGCGCGACACACCTTCTGGGGTGGGTTGCGCCTCATACCCTTGAAGCAAGGCCACAAAAGTCACCGTGATGCCAAACACCACGCTTTTGATGACGCCGTTGCCCACATCGCTCCACACGTCGACGCCGCCTTGCATTTGGCTCCAAAACGATCCTTCGTCCACGCCAATCAACAACACGCCAACCATCCAGCCACCCAACACGCCCACAGCGCTGAACACAGCCGCCAACAAAGGCATGGTGATCACACCCGCCCAAAAACGCGGAGCCAAGATGCGACGAATGGGATCCACCGCCATCATGTCCATGGCGCTGAGTTGCTCACCGGCTTTCATCAAACCAATTTCAGCGGTCAACGAAGTACCCGCGCGCCCTGCAAACAACAAGGCGCTGACCACCGGCCCCAACTCACGCACCAAACTCAGCGCCACCAACAAGCCCAGCGCTTCCGAAGAACCATAACGCTGCAAGGTGTAGTAGCCCTGCAAGCTCAGGACAAAACCAACAAACAAACCCGACACGGCAATGATGGCCAGCGAGTAGTTGCCCAAAAAATGAATTTGGTCACGCACCAACGCAAAACGTCGCAAGGTGGTGCGTCCCAGCATCAGCAAGCGCACAAACAAACGCGCGCCGTACCCCAAACCCGCCAAATAACTGCGCACAGAAAATCCCAGGTTGGCGAGAAAGTTCATGCGCTCGCCTCCGCGCCAAAGTCGTCTTCGATCGTCGCGCCGGGGTAGTGAAAACGCACGGGCCCTTCGGGCGCGGCCGTGACAAACTGGTGCACCAATGGATCACGGCTGTTGCGCACTTCATCGGGCGTGCCTTGCGCTGCAATCTTGCCGTTGGCCAACACGATCACCTTATCGGCAATGTGAAACGTTTCATCCAAATCGTGAGACACGATGATGCTGGTCAAGCCCAACGAGTCGTTGAGTTGGCGAATCAAACGCGCTGCTGTACCCAATGAAATTGGGTCGAGCCCGGCAAACGGTTCGTCATACATCACCAACTCTGGATCGAGCGCAATGGCTCGCGCCAACGCCACACGGCGCGCCATGCCACCGGAGACTTCGCTGGGCATCAAATCGCGTGCGCCTCGCAAACCCACCGCTTGCAGCTTCATGAGCACGATGTCGCGGATCATGGCTTCGCTCAAGGCGGTGTGCTCGCGCAAAGGAAAGGCCACGTTGTCAAAAACTGTCAAATCGGTGAACAAGGCGCCAAACTGAAACAACATGCCCATGCGACGACGCACGGCGTACAAATCAGACGCGGCCAAAGCGCCCACCTCATGTCCATCGAACAAAACCTCACCCGCCTGCGCGCGGTATTGACCGCCAATCAAACGCAACACCGTGGTTTTACCGCCCCCCGAAGCCCCCATGAGCGCCGTGACTTTGCCACGCGGCACGCTCAAGGTGATGCCATCCAAAATGACACGTTCACCATAGCCAAAACGCACGTCGCGGAGTTCGACAAGTGCATCGCTGGAGCTGGGATTGAAGGGGTTGGACGTCATAGAAAACAAAAGCCGGTACTGGCCGGCTTTTGCATTGTAAGAGAAGGGTTGTAAATCCAGCGCTTATCTTGGCAGGCTGGTCGCCCCCATCAAGAACTCGTCGACGGCACGCGCCGCTTGACGGCCTTCACGGATGGCCCACACCACCAGCGATTGACCGCGACGCATGTCACCCGCCGCAAACACTTTGGGCACATTGGTCGCGTAGCCGCCTTGTTCTTCGGTGCTGGCTTTGGCGTTGCCTCGGGCGTCTTTGTCCACGCCAAAGCCTTCCAAAATGGTGGCCACTGGATTGACAAAGCCCATGGCCAAGAGCACAAGGTCGGCTTTGTGAATTTGTTCAGAGCCTGCGACTTCAACGGGTTTGCCGTCTTTCCATTCCACTCGAACCGTTTTGACACCCGTCACTTTGCCGTTTTCGCCCACGAATTCTTTGGTGGAAATGGCAAATTCGCGCTCGCAACCTTCTTCGTGGCTGGAGCTGGTGCGCAATTTGAGCGGCCAATAGGGCCAGACCAAGGATTTATTTTCTTGCTCGGGCGGCATGGGCATGACTTCAAATTGGGTCACGCTCACGGCGCCATGACGGTTGGACGTGCCCACGCAGTCAGAACCGGTGTCGCCACCGCCAATCACCACCACATGTTTGCCATCGGCACGCAGTTGGTCTTTGAGCTTGTCGCCCGCATTGACCTTGTTTTGCTGAGGCAAAAACTCCATGGCAAAGTGAATGCCAGCGAGTTCACGCCCTGGTGCAGGCAAATCACGCGATTGCTCGGAGCCGCCGGTCAACAACACGGCGTCAAAGTCTTTTTTGAGCTGCTCAGGACTGATGCTTTCTTTGGCCCAGTTGGTCACTTTGGAGCCTTTGGGCATCTCGCCAATCAACACGCCGGTGCGAATCTTCACGCCTTCGGCTTCGAGTTGTTTGACGCGGCGGTCGATGTGCGACTTCTCCATTTTGAAGTCTGGAATGCCGTAGCGCAGCAAGCCGCCCACGCGATCGTTTTTCTCGAACAAGGTCACGTCATGACCTGCTCGCGCCAACTGCTGGGCTGCGGCCATGCCGGCAGGACCCGCGCCCACCACCGCTACTTTTTTGCCAGTTTTGTGCTCGGGCAATTGGGGCTTGACCCAACCTTCTTGCCAAGCACGGTCAATGATGGCGTGTTCGATGGATTTGATGCCCACCGCGTCGCCATTGAAGTTGATCACGCAAGCGGCCTCGCAAGGCGCGGGGCAGATGCGTCCAGTGAACTCAGGAAAGTTGTTGGTGCTGTGCAGCACGGTGATGGCATTTTCCCAATCACCTTTGTAGACCAGATCGTTGAAGTCCGGAATGATGTTGTTGACGGGGCAACCGTTGTTACAAAACGGTGTGCCGCAATCCATACAACGCGCGCCTTGCACTTTGGCTTGGCTTTCATCCAACCCAATGACGAACTCTTTGTAATGCTTGAGACGTTCTGCAACGGGCTTGTAGCCTTCTTCGATGCGCTCAAACTCCATGAAGCCAGTGACTTTTCCCATGATGTCAATCCTTTTCTTGGCTGCGTGATTTATTTGACCGCAGCGACTTTTTTCGCCTTGGCAGCTTCAGGTGCTTTGGCAACCTTGGCTGCATTCAACTCACCCAAAGCGCGTTTGTATTCGTTGGGGAACACTTTGACGAACTTGACGCGAGCCGCTTCCCAGTTGTCGAGCAATTCGCGAGCCCGCTTGGAGCCCGTCCAGCGGTGGTGGTCTTCGAGCAGCTTTTTGAGCTGTGATTCGTCGGTTTGGTCGCGGTGCCAAATGGCGCGTGGCAATGTGTCTTCTTGCTCTTTGGCGGTCAAGACTTTTTCCATCGACACCATCGCGGTGTTGCACTTCTTGGCGAACTGGCCGTCTTCGTCGTAGACATAAGCCACGCCGCCACTCATGCCTGCGGCAAAGTTACGACCTGTTTTGCCCAACACAGCCACGGTGCCACCGGTCATGTATTCGCAACCGTGGTCGCCCGTGCCTTCCACCACCGCAGTTGCGCCGGAGAGGCGCACCGCAAAACGCTCGCCCGCCACGCCCGCAAAGAAGGCCTCGCCACGGGTTGCGCCGATCATGACGGTGTTGCCAACAATGATGTTGTTCAC
>CAIYFE010000236.1 GCA_903925445.1 uncultured Burkholderiales bacterium
CGGCCAGCGTTGCTGCGCAAACCGCAGAAGCTTCAACCAACAGCGCTGTCAGCAGCCTGAACTTGAGCAATGTGGCACAAAAAGCTTTGGCTCAGCCCAGTTTTGATCGCACCAAAGTGGATGCCATCAAAAAGGCGATCCAAAACGGCACCTACGCGATTGACCCCAAACGCATTGCCAGCAGCTTTGTGTCTCTTGAAAAATTGATTGCTGAGTAATTCCCTGGCCACCATGCAGGATCCAGCGCAAGCAACTCCCGACAACTTGACGTTGGCGCTTGAGCTCGCCGACACGTTGGAGCGCATGCTTGAAGAGGAATTTGAATTGCTCAAGCAGCAAAAAATTGAAGACTTTGAGGCCACGCAGTCTTCTAAAACTGACCTTTTGCGTCAACTCACCACCATCACGGGCGTGGACAGCCCGACCGCGGCCGACAAGCTCAGCTCGCAATGGGATGGTTTTAAAAACAAGATCATGCATTGCCGCGATCTGCATCGACGCAATGAAATTTTGATCGGTCGAAAAATTGACGCTTTGCGTGGAGCACTGCAAAGCCTGCGCGTTCAAGACCCTGCCAGCTCCGTCGAAGTCTATGACCGACTGGGGCAAGTCTCGCGCAACCGCCGCACACGTGGCTACAGCGAAGCCTAAGTCGCGCCCTGCTTTGCAGGTTATTTTTCGTCACCCGGGCGCATGCCCTTGAGCCAGTAAACCCAAGACAAAATCACGGCCACTGCGGTGAACATATCGGGTGGAATTTCTTGTCCAATGTCCAAGCGACTGAGCATGGCCAGCAAACGTGGGTCTTCTGCCACGTAGACATCGTGTTTTTGCGCTTCTTGCACGATTCGTTTGGCCAACTCGCCCTCGCCTTTGGCTGTGACCACCGGGGCTTTGTTAGCGCCGTATTCAAGGGCAACGGCTTCTGAGTAAGTCTTGTGCTGCATGACCATCAAGCCTTGGTGTCGATCAGCGCACCGTGCGCCAAACTGTGTGGCTCAATATGCGGCGCGGGGCGCGCTGCGTTGAACACCTGAAAACTGCCCAACGATAAGCCCGCGCTTTCAATTTCATACGTCAACTCGCTGGCATTGAGCTTGGCTTGATCGGCAACATCCGCTCGTGTGGCCCACATCGTCAAATCGACTTGCTTGCCTTCGCTGATGCTGGTTTTGAGCCAAACTTCACCCAGCACTTGGCTGTCGGTGTGCATGTTGACGATGGTTGGGTTTTTGGGCTGGCCTTTCTTGTTTCCTTTGCGCTCGAATTGAATTTCAACGGGATGCGCATCGCGAAAAGGAATCACCAACGTGAAATCCAAATGGCCTTGCTGCAAGTCTTGCACAGCGCGCAATTGCGAAGCTTCGATCTCATCCAAAGCGTGGTGCAAATTTTCGTGCGAATGCGAGGAGTTGCTATCGTTTGAATCGTCTTTTTGCGCCATCACCTGACGCACCAAGCTTTTGATATCCAAAGGATTGGTTGAACCGCCTTCTGCCAACACGGCTTCGGTGGATTTGGCGTTTTTCATGAACCATTCGCGCATCGCGTGCGGCTGCAAACTTGACATGCTCAGTTGTTGTTGCCGCAGACTTTGCAGCAACTGCGAGCTGCCCGCCGGAATCATCGCTTCCAGCACACCAGGCGCCATGAGTCGAACCCAATGCACAAAACTAGCGGGTTGGTGCAGCAAGGTGTTCAAACGGGTTGGCAATTGCGCGCCGCTTGAAGTCATGGCTCTTGCAGCAGGCGCCAGCGCAGGTGCCATTTGAAATATCAACTGCCCAGAGGTGCTGAACTGCGCCTTGAGTTGAACCAAATCGCCTTCTTTGATGTAGGGAGCCAGCGGTGCATCAATTTCTTGCCCTTGCAAGACCAACTTGAGCTGGTCTTGGCGCGTTTCAACGACAGCTTGCACCACTTGCCCATCATGCAAATCGAGCTGCTTGGCAATTGGCGTCGCTACAAAAATTGGACGCGCCTCAAAAAACAGGGGGGACACCCTGTTGACAGCACTGACGCCTTCAGCACTGAGCAACACCATATCAGGGGAAGCGCACCCAGTTTTTGCGCTCGTTCATGTCCAAATCGCTGGTCGCAAAACCCGTGGATTCAGCATTTTTTGTCTTGTGTGCTTGCGCGCGTCCAGTTGGCAAATACATGCGCAACAAGTCGTCATGATTGGGCAATCGCAAAACAGCGCCAGCCATCAAAGCGCGCGGCGAAGACTTGGTAAAGGCTTGCGGGTTTTGATCGATGAAAGCTTGACGCAACAGCTCAACCTTGAGCGGGCTGTCGCCCATCGTTTTGCGAATCACTTGATCCAAGGTTTCGCCTGATTTGACTTCGTATGTACCTTCACCAGCCCAAGTCATCAGGCTTGTGCACAACAAAACCATGGCTGCGCATGATTTGCAAAAGTGGATGAGGGATTTCATAACTTTCTCCAAGAATTCTTCGTGTTTTTAGTAGGTGTAAGGCCAAGCCAACCAAGCGCCGTCCACGCTTTTCACGCGTTTGGTCACGGGCTTGACCTCAGATTGATAGTCCGACACCGACTTCACCTCGGCCAACATCGAGGCTCCAATTGCACCCGCCTCTAATGCGCGTTGCGGCAAGAGTTCTGAATTGGCGAGCACCAACTTGTCCCCAACGCGCAAACCCGCTGTTTTACCGGCCTTGACCACCAAGCGACCTTGGTCTTCGACCACTGTAAAGCTTGGGGGCTCGCAATTCAACTGCGAATCCAACTGCCCCACCACACGAAGGATGGCTTGATCGATCGCCTCCAAGGTGTCGGCATTGAGCGTGTTGGAGCCCACCGCCTTGGTCACCACGGGAGAAGCAATCACATCGCTGTACTGCCAGCGTGGACGTGGCTGCACGGGTGAGACGACTTTCCAGCTCATGGAGAAAGCACCCATTTCATCGACCATGCGACCCACAGGCGCCGCAGCAATGGTCAGCTGCAAATGCAACTGGATGTCTTGCTCGCCATGGCTGTAGATCTCGCGCTCATAGGCTTTAGAAAAACGAGGTGCAAAAACCAATCGCCACGAGGGGTTGGCAGTAGCCGCCGCCAAGATGCGCTCCAAGGCGTAACGCTCAATTTGCTGTCCACGATAGCGTTTGGCAGCAGGCAAGTCAGACGAAACATTCACGCCAAACGTCATCACATGGCTGAGCTTGTGCTTGGCCATTGGCGCCGAACAAGCATCGGGCGCTTGAACCTGGGTCTGCTTGGCCACCACATCGGCTTTGGCGGATTGGTCAGCGGCTTGGCTGATCTTGACCTCCAAGTCCCGCACTTTCACGTCAGAGTTGAAGCGGTTGTATTCCTTGAGCACACCGTCAGACTCCATCCAACTGGTGGCGCTGACGTGGGTCGTGCTTTTCAAAGCCGCCTCAACCAGCGCCTCTCGAATGGCCGCAAGGCGTTCTTCACCCGACAAATCGGCGGCAACGGCTGAACCCGTGCATCCCAACAACAGGGCAAGCACCGGGGCGCAAAAGCGCAAAGTCATCGACGATTGAAATGGTTTGAACATAAAGCTAACCCAGTCTCAAGCCATCAACGATTTTTGCTGTTGAGGTGAGCAATATAGAGCGCACGCAACTCTTCAACCACATGTCGATCCAAGGACAGCGTGGTTTCGTAAGTGTCATCGCCCACGGGTGTGATGCTCACCAGCACCGCGCCGTAAATGACCCCTTCAACGCGAGCGCGAAAGGTGTCGCTCATCACCGTCATGTCTGCCACGGTGGTGTTGGCGTCCAACTGCTGCCCGTAGACCTGTTCGGTCAACGCACGATAAGCATCCAGCTTGGAAGCGCGAATCGCCAGCAAACGTTGTTGCGCCGGCAGGCGATGGTTTTGAATGCTGATGACCGCATAACCCGTGGCCACCAAGGTTTCACGCTTTTCAGTCATGGGCGTGATCATGGTGGCTTTTTCGGGCTCTTTGGGAGGCTCTGGCTTGGGTTGCGGTTTTTGAAAAACACTGCAAGCACTCAGCATCAAAACCAAGACCATCGCGGTCAAATTTTTCGTACGTGTCATGGCGCTATCCTTTGGCTGTCTTGCCTTCGATTCGACACCAAGCCCATCATCTTTAGCAAGCCGCACCGGCAGTTCAATCCATGCCAACTTGAGAAAGGTACTGCTTAATATTATTTGAAGGCGTTATTTACCTTTTTTTTCTTTAAACTTCAGAATCAATGTAAATCTTAAAGATCAATTTCTTTAAGATTTGGAAAATTTATCAAAAAAAAGATGCTTTTTTCTAACTTGTCGATTTGCACGGAGATCCGACAATTAGGAATGGAAATTTGTAAATGAAATCAAGTACGCATTACATCGGTTCGAGTTCATCGGCACAGGCGTTGCGTGAGCTTGTGGCCAACATGGCCAATTCGAATGCCACCGTGTTAATTACCGGTGAAAGCGGCACGGGCAAGGAGCTGGTGGCGCGCATGCTGCATGAGCAGTCCAACCGCTGTGGGGGCAACTTTGTTCCCATCAATTGCGCTGCAATTCCTAAAGATTTGCTCGAAAGTGAGCTATTTGGTCATAGAAAAGGCGCCTTCACAGGGGCTGTGGCCGATCGAATTGGTCGTTTTGAGTTGGCCCATGGCGGAACCATTTTCCTAGATGAAATCGGGGACATGTCACTGGACATGCAAGTCAAGTTGCTGCGGGTTTTGCAAGAACGCTGCGTTGACCCCATCGGTGGAAGCCGCCAAGTCCAGGTCGATGTGCGCGTTGTCGCGGCGACTCACCGCGACTTGGAAACCGAAATCAGCGCCGGCCGGTTCCGTGAAGATTTGTACTACCGACTCAATGTGCTGCCCTTGGCGACCCCCGCGTTGCGTGAACGCCACGAAGACATTCCCGAATTGCTCAATTTCTTCTCCAAGAAGATGGTGACCTTTGGCAAACAGCCGATCCGATTTAATTCAGACTTCTTACATGCACTGAATAAGTATTCATGGCCAGGCAATGTGCGCGAATTGTCCAATTTGGTCGATCGCTTCAGCACCTTGTACGCAGGTCAAGAATTGGATTTGCGCGCGATCCCGCCCACGCTGTTGCCCAAGGGTTTGATTGGCGCGCAAACTGAGCTGCAAGCCATTGCGCCGTTGTTGGCAAAAATGGAGGTCACGCCGCCACCCGAGGTTTTGCAAGAACTGCAAGAGATTCAAAACCAGCCCGAGCCTGAAGACAACGAGATTGAAAGCATCATCATGCTGGCGCAAGGCATGCCGCATCTGCCACCTGAGGGCGTGTCGCTCAAAGAACGCATGGCGCAGATTGAGCGCAGCATCATTGAGCAAGCCTTGGAGCGCAATTCAGGCAATGTCTCCAGAACAGCCAAATTACTCAATTTGCAACGGACCACTTTGATCGAGAAGATCAACAAATATGAACTCAGAACCGCCTGAGCGGTTCTTCAGCCTTACTCTTGGTCTTGGTACAACACCGTGATGCTCATGCGGCGGTTGCGAGGATCAAAAGGATCCTTGGGATTGAAAGGATCGGTGTCCGCAACACCTTCGATCCGCGCAAAACGACTTTCTGGAATGCCGCTTTTTTGAAGCAGTGAACGTGTTGCCTCAGCACGTTCAGCCGACAAGGACCAGTTGTTTCGCCCCGTTTTGTCTTGAAACGGAACGCTGTCGGTGTGTCCACGAATGGCGATTTTGTTCGGCATTTCGGCCAATGAAGCAGAGATCTCAGCCATCAACTGCGCGGCTTTGCCTTGCATGGCGTTGCTGCCACTTGGGAACATGGCGAAATCGGCCTTGTCAATGATCTCAATGCGCAAGCCTTGCTTGTCGCGGGTCACGGACACCTGATCTTTGAGGTCTTGCAATTTTTTGTTTTGCGCAAGCTTTTGCTGCAATTCGCTTTCGAGCTTGTCAAAGTTGGCTTGCTCTTGCTGCGCAGCAATTTCTTTGCGTTGCTCTTCGGTCAGTTTGCCGTTTTGGGTCTCAGAGTAAGGATTTTCATTTTCCTTGCCTGGTTCCGTATTGGGGTTGGGGCCGCCTTCGGAACGTGGTGTCAAACGTTCTAACAAGCCCGTTTGCTTGGCCGCAAATGGAAATCCATCGGGATCGATGATGGAGCGCCCACCAAAGGGTCCATTGGAGCCCGCGAGTTGCCCAATGGCAATCAAACTTTGCGAGGTGGGTCGGAAGTAATCGGCAATGCTTTTGCGTTGATCTTCGTTGGACGCGCCCAGCAACCACATCAACAAAAAGAAGGCCATCATGGCCGTCATCATGTCGGCCAAGGCGATTTTCCAAGCACCACCGTGGGCGCCGCCGTGACCGTCATCGATGATTTTCTTGATGACGATGACCGGCGCCGGCGCGCTCTCCTTGACCTCTTCTTCTGCGTTGGGGTCAGCTGGTTTTGAGTCCGCGGGTGCGGGTGCGTTTTCCTCAGCCATTATTTCCTCAAGCTGTCAAACAACTCAGCAAACGATGGCTGGTTGTGGTGGCTGATGCACACGCGGGCAGCTTCAATCACCAAGGGCACGGGATGACCATGCATGTTGCCAATGATGATTTGTTTGACAGCCTTCAAGACTTCGCCGTCTTCGTCCACGATTTGTTTGAGGCGCTGCGCAAACGGTTCAAAAATACCGTAAGCCATGAACACCCCCAAGAAGGTACCCACCAGCGCCGCACCCACCATCGCACCCAAGACAGGGGGAGGCTGGTCAATCGCCGCCATGGTTTTCACCACACCCAACACGCAAGCCACAATACCCAGCGCAGGCAAGGCGCCAGCCAAACCGGCGATCGCTTCAGCGGGTTTGAGTTCGTTGTGGTGGTGCAATTTGATGGATGCGTCCATGACGTCTTCCACCGCATAGGGGCTCAAAGTGCCGGAGGACACCACCATCAAACGGATGGTGTCGCAAATCAAACCGACCAATCCGTGGTCGTGCAGCATCTTGGGGCATTCGCCAAAAATCGGACTGGCTTCTGGGTTTTCCACGTGCGATTCCATCGCCACCGCGCCCTCAGCTTTGAGGGTTTTCATGAGCTTGGAGACCACGGCCAAGATGGCGGTGTAGTCGTCTTTTTTGTACTTGGGGCCTTTGATCACGCGACCAAAGCCGCCCATGGCGCCTTTGAAAATGTCAAAACTGTTGCCAGTCAACATGCCGGCAATACCGGCACCGGCAATCACAAAGATCTCACCGGGCGCCGCTTCGATGATGGGCTCCATCGATCCGCCCTCGGCCACATACCCGCCGAACACGCAGACAAAAAGAACAACGACACCAATGATTGAAAACATCTAGCCCTCCAAGACTCATCTCATAACCGCAAATTCTTGCAGTTTTATCAACATTTTGACAGAGCTCTCAATCAACTGATTTCAGTTCATCAAGTTCACA
>CAIYFE010000237.1 GCA_903925445.1 uncultured Burkholderiales bacterium
ATTCAGCGCCGTTTCAAAATGAGAAAATACTTTAAATACATTATTTATCTCTATGTTTTTATTGGATTTTCTACCTCAAATGCAGGTTCGTTTGAGCTCTTTTTTCGCGCCATCAACATCGACAATGAGCAAGACGTCAAAAGCTTCATCGCCATGGGGTTTGACCCCAACAGCCCCAACGAAAAGCTCACGCCCGCATTGATGGTCGCCATTCAAGCCGATGCATTGAAGACGGCCAAAGTGCTGATCCAAGATCCACGCACGCAAGTCGAGTTTGACAACCCAAACGGCGAATCTCCCCTCATGTTGGCGGCCATTCGCAACCAGCTTGAAATCGCCCAACTGCTGATCGATCGTGGCGCTGAAGTCAATCGAGCCGGTTGGACGCCGTTGCACTACGCCGCCAGCCGCGGTCACATCGCCATGATGCGTTTGCTGCTGGACAAAAGCGCTTACATCGACGCCGAATCGCCCAACGGCAACACGCCGCTGATGATGGCGGCCTACTACGGTAAATCGCCCTTGGCCGTCAAACTCTTGTTGGAAGAGGGCGCCGACCCCACGATCACCAACAAAAACGGCAACACCGCACTCGATCTGGCGTTGTCGGCCAATCAAGCGCAGAGTGCGGCTTACATCCAAGCTTTTGTGCAAGCTTGGAATTTGAAAGAAAACGGCGACGGCAGCGAAGAAACGCCTGAATCCAAAGACGAACCCGCCGCCACCAAAAACTAACCCCCGAGCAGGAGCAAGCCATGCGCGTCAAAGAAATTCTCACGCACGTCGAATTGGTTGTGGTGGATCTTGAGGTTCAGCTGGGCAGCGAGTTGAGAAGCTCACCCACCTTGTGTGCGTTGATCAAAGACGAACACGGCCATCGACGCGCCGTGCCTTTGAACACCCCAGATGGGCGTCCCATCTTCATGAATTTGGACAACGCCATCGACTTGGACGTTTGAGCTTCATCGCCTTGTCACAAACGCTGCCTAGGATGCATTTTTTTTGCATTCTTCTAGGCAGACATGACACAGCAACACAGCACCCGTCGCGAACTTCTCAAAATCATGGCCGCAGCGCCCATGCTGCCCCTGTCAGGCTTGAGCGCCTTGGCCGCAGAGCAGGGCAGTGCTAAAGCGTTTGCTTCTGCCAGTTTCAACGGCATGGCCGCACCAACGCTTGCGCAAGCTGCGGCGATGGCCACCACTTCGGTCGGGTCGAGCTTGAAGATTCATTACCAAGACGGCAGCCAACAGACCTATCAACTGGCTTATGAGCCCTTCTTCATCACCGGCGAGATGGTCAGCGATGGCAAGGGCGGCAAAGTTTTGGCGGGCGGTTACTACAACATCACCAACCAGCCCATCTTCGACAAATCGGTGGCTGGCAAAGAGCGCCAATTTTTCTCGGATTGCCCAGACGGCACCTCGTTGCTCAAGTTGCCCAAAGCCAATGTGCCTGGCGTCAAAGGCCATGCGGTCTTTGCTGTGGTGCAGTTTGAATACAACAACACCGATCAAAGCGGCGCTCTGACCTACGGCACCTTGCCTTCTCCCATTGCGGTCTTGACTTTGGATCAAGACCCCGCAAGCGGCAAACTCAGCTTGGTCAAGTACCACAACGTCGATACCTCACAAGCGCAAGGTTTGTGGATCACCTGCGGCTCCAGCCTGTCGCCTTGGAACACCCATCTCTCCAGCGAAGAGTACGAACCCGACGCGCACTTCATTGCCGACAACAAAGTGTTCAAAGCTTTCAGCAAAAACGTCTTTGGACAAGAAGGCATTGCCAATCCTTACCATTACGGGCATTTGCCAGAAGTCACCGTGCAACCCGACGGCACTGGCACGCTGGTCAAACACTATTGCATGGGGCGCATTTCGCATGAGTTGGTACAAGTCATGCCCGACAACCGCACGGTGTTGATGGGCGATGACGCCACCAACGGCGGCTTTTTCATGTTTGTGGCCGACAAAGAAAAAACGCTTTCCGCGGGTACTTTGTATGTAGCCAAACTGGGCGAAGGTTTTTCCCTCAACCCCGCCGATGCGGGCGCCAAGTTGAGTTGGATCCAACTGGGTCACGCCAGCAGCGATGAGATTGAAAAACTCGCCAACACGCTCAAGCCCTCGGACATCATGACGGTGCTCAAAGCCGATCCCAACGATGCCAGCTTCACCAAAATCTTCCTCGGTGGCGTGGCCAACTGGATCAAACTCAAACCCGGCATGGAAAAAGCTGCCGCCTTTTTGGAAACCCATCGTTATGCCTACTTGGTGGGTGCGAGCATGGCCTTCACCAAAATGGAGGGCACGACCGTCAACATCAAAGACAAAGTGGCTTACTCGGCCTTGTCTTACATCCAAGATTCGATGGTCAAAGGCGGCAAAGGCTGGGAGGCTCAGCACGGCGTGTCGCTTGACAAACCCTTGATTGCAGGGGGCATCGTGGCGCACAAATTGACCGGCGGACAAAAAGACACCCAAGGCCAACCCATTGCCAGCGATTGGGTGCCTGCGCAAACACGCACTTTGCTGGTCGGCGAAGA
>CAIYFE010000238.1 GCA_903925445.1 uncultured Burkholderiales bacterium
AGGTAGAACAAACAAATCGTTTGGTTTTAAGTCCTAAAGCACTACAGTTTCACCCATGCAAGATTTTGGATTTGTTTTTGCGGGTTTTTTTGTCGGCTTCATCGTCGGCTTAACCGGCGTGGGTGGCGGGTCGTTGATGACGCCGCTGTTGATTTTCTTTTTTGGCATCAAACCTCATTTGGCCATTGGCACTGACTTGTTGTTTGCGGCTTTCACCAAAGCCAGCGGCACGGTCAGCATGGCGCGTCAAAAACTGGTGCCTTGGCGAGTCGTCGCCTCTTTGTGCGCAGGCAGTATTCCCGCTTCAGGCATCACGCTTTGGGTGCTCAACAATGTCGGCCCCTCAGACCCAGACGTTCAACGTGTGATGACCTTCACGCTGGGCATAGCTTTGCTGCTCACCGCAGCCGCCATGCTGTACAAGGCCATTCGCGGCAAACAGGCGCCTCGTAGCTTGGACAACGACTACCTTGGCCAAGCCACAAAAGCCCGCCATTGGGCCTTGCCCATCATGTTTGGCGCCATCATTGGAACCTTGGTGACCTTGACCTCTGTGGGCGCAGGTGCCATTGGCGTGACAGTGCTTATGATCCTGTACCCGCAATTGCCTTTGTCGCGCATCATTGCCGCCGACATTGCCTACGCTGTGCCACTGACGCTGGTGGCTGGTTTGGGACACGCCTCTTTGGGCTCGGTCAATTGGCCGTTGCTTGGATTGCTGCTGGCGGGGTCGTTGCCGGGTATTTGGCTGGGCTCACGTTTGGTTCACAAAACCCCTGAACGTGTGATTCGTTCCATTCTCTCGTTGTTGCTGGCTTGGGCAGGTAGCAAGCTGGTGTTCGCCTGATTTTTTTAAGCTGTTTTGTCATGTACCAATACACAGACTTCGATCGACAATTCGTCAAATCGCGTGCCGCGCAATACCGTGATCAACTCACGCGCAATTTAGCGGGCACTTTGGGGGACGATGAATTTCGTCCCTTGCGCTTGCAAAACGGTTGGTACATCCAACGCTACGCGCCCATGTTGCGTGTGGCCGTTCCTTACGGCGAGCTCAACAGCGCTCAACTGCGTGTGTTGGCCAAGATTGCTCACGAATACGATGCGCCATCGCCGGACCTGTTGGCCCATGCACAAGCCACGCAAGACAAAATCAGCGCTGCGCCCGCGCCCAAATTGACCACGCACTATGCGCACTTCACAACGCGTCAAAACGTGCAGTTCAACTGGATTCCTCTGGAAAAAAGCGCCGATGTGATGGACTTGTTGGCCTCGGTCAACTTGCACGGCATCCAAACCAGCGGCAACTGCATTCGCAACATCACCAGCGACGAGTTGGTGGGCATTGCCGCCGATGAAGCCATTGATGCGCGCCCCTACGCCGAAGTGCTGCGCCAATGGAGCACCTTGCATCCTGAGTTCGCGTTTTTGCCCCGCAAATTCAAAATTGCCATCACTGGCGCTCGGGAAGACCGCGCAGCCGTTTTGTGGCACGACATTGGTTTGCGCCTAGAGCGCAACGCCGCAGGCGAGATCGGGTTTCGTGTGTTTGTGGGCGGCGGCATGGGTCGCACGCCCGTCATTGCCACGCAAATTCGCGAATTCTTGCCTTGGGATCAAATCCTCAACTACCTCGAAGCCGTGGTGCGTGTCTACAACGGTTGGGGGCGCCGCGACAACATTTACAAGGCTCGGATCAAGATTTTGGTCAAAGCCGAAGGTCAGCGTTACTTTGACGAAGTCGAAGCTGAATACCAGCGCATTTTGACCAGCGGCGCACACCACACCATTCCACAAGCCGAACTCGACCGCGTGAGCGCGTGTTTTGTCGCGCCCGAGTTGGTGCGTCAAGTCAATGACGCGCAGTTGCCCAACATTGAAAACATGTTGCAAGAAACTGCACAAAGCGAAGCTGAGTTTGGTCGCTGGTTGAAACAAAACGTGCATGCGCACAAAAACTCCAAATTGCGCGCCGTCAGCTTGTCCTTCAAACGCGTGGGTCTTGCCCCCGGAGACGCCACGGCCGAGCAACTCAACCTCGCAGCCGACTTGGCCGACCATTACAGCGCCGGCGAAGTGCGGGTCAGCCACGACCAAAACTTGCTCTTGCCTTGGGTGAGTTGTGACCAGTTGCCCAATTTGTGGCGCGACGCACGCAAGGCGGGCTTTGCTCGACCCAACATCCATTTGCTCAGCGACATGATTGCTTGCCCGGGCGGCGACTACTGCGCCTTGGCCAATGCGCGATCCATTCCAGTGGCAGCGGCCATCACCGAGCGATTCCAAGACCTGGATGAACTGTTTGATTTGGGCGAAATTGACTTGCACATCAGCGGTTGCATCAACTCTTGCGGTCACCACCACAGCGGCCACATCGGCGTGCTGGGCGTGGACAAAGACGGTCAAGAGTGGTACCAAGTGACGCTGGGCGGCTCGGATGGTTCAGCGCTGAGTGGCGCTGCCAAAGCCGGCAAAGTCGTGGGCCCTTCTTTTGCGGCCAACGAAGTGGTGGATGTGATTGAAGCCGTCTTGGATGTCTACAAAGACCACCGC
>CAIYFE010000239.1 GCA_903925445.1 uncultured Burkholderiales bacterium
AGGAAGTTCACGCCATGAGTTCAGTTTCTACGCATGGGGGTTCCCACGCCAAAATGGGCGCCATGATGTTGGGCGCTTTGGGCGTGGTCTTTGGAGATATTGGGACCTCGCCGTTGTATGCGCTCAAAGTGTCGATTGAAGCGGCAGGCGTGACGCCAGGTCACGACATCTCGGCCGCGGTCTATGGCATTTTGTCCCTGATCACCTGGGCTTTGATCTTTGTGGTGACGATCAAATATGTGCTGATCATCATGCGCGCAGACAACCATGGTGAAGGCGGCGTCTTTGCCCTGACCGCTTTGGTCTCCAAAAAAGCCAGTCAAAACCCAACCACCCGATGGATCACCATCGTGGCGGGCGCTTTAGGTGCCTCGCTGTTCTTTGGTGACAGCATGATCACCCCGGCCATTTCGGTGCTCAGTGCTGTCGAAGGTCTCAAAGTCATTTCTCCTGAGCTGGAACCCTATATCGTCTCCATCGCCTTGGTGCTGATTACCGGTTTGTTTGCCATCGAGCGCTTTGGTACCGCCAAAATTGGCAAGGTGTTTGGTCCGGTGATGCTGGTTTGGTTCAGTGCATTGGGCATTCTGGGATTGATCGAGATCCTGCAAAGTCCTGGTATTTTGGTTGCAATGAACCCCTTTACGGGGATCTCATTTTTATTTCAACACACTGGCGTGGCCATTGCCATTTTGGGCTCCGTGGTTTTGGCTGTGACGGGCGGAGAGGCCTTGTACGCCGACATGGGGCACTTTGGCCTCAAACCCATCCAACGCGCATGGATGACACTGGTTTTCCCCTGCTTGTTGCTCAACTACTTCGGCCAAGGTGCGCTGCTGATTCGCGACCCCGGCGCCATTGACAACCCGTTTTACCGCTTGGCCCCCGAATGGGCTTTGATTCCTTTGTTGTTTCTGGCTTTCATGGCGACCATCATCGCCTCACAAGCAGTGATCTCGGGCGCTTTCTCGATCGCCAATCAGGCAGTGCAGCTGGGTTACATCCCGCGTTTGCGCATCAAGCACACCTCTTCAGAAGAAATAGGTCAGGTCTACGTGTCCAAAATCAATATCTTCTTGTATTTGGGTGTGGTGACCCTGGTGGTTCTCTTTCGCAACTCTGAAAGCCTGGCCTCGGCCTATGGCATTTCAGTGACGGGGGCCATGGCCATCGACACCCTGCTGGCGGGCTACTTCATGATCTTCATGAAGGGCTGGAACAAGCTGATTTTCTTGCCCATTTTCGCTTTGCTGTTCTTGCTGGACACCATCTTTTTAGGCACCAATCTGTTCAAGTTCTTTGAAGGGGGTTGGTTGCCGATCGCCGTGGCCACGGTGTCCTTGATCATCATGATCACTTGGATCAATGGCCGCGAACGTTTGCTCAAAGCGCGCTGGGATCAGGCCATGCCGCTGAATGAATTCATCACCCAATTGCACACCAGCAAGCCGCATCGCATTGAAGGCACCGCTATTTTCATGGTGCCGCACGAAGACATCACGCCCCTGGCTTTGCTGCACAACCTGAAACACAACAAGGTGTTGCACGAGCGCGTGGTGCTGATGAACATGGCCATCGTGGATCAGCCTTTTGTTCCTGACAATGAGCGTGTGCAAACACGCCATCTGGAACACAACATCCATTGTGTGCATGTGAACTACGGTTTCATGGAAGAACCCAACGTGATGCGCGCGGTGGCCTTGCTGCGCGCGCGTGAATTCCATTTCAGCCTGATGGAAATCTCTTTCTTTGTCGGCAAAGAAAAAGTGGTGGCCAAACACAGTTCGCCCTGGATGCTGGCCCCCTTCATCATGATGCACCGCATGATGCAAGGTGCCACCGAATATTTCAAAATTCCTTTTGACCATGCCATTGAAATTGGCGGGCACATTGAAATCTAAATTTTTTATAAACGACAGGACCTGCCATGGAAGCCACTGAAACCAACGAATTGAGTGAACTGGGCGAAGAAGGCCACGGCACCAAAAGCCGCACGGCATTGACCATCTCGATTTTGGCCATGGTCTTGGCCATCTCCAACTTGGGCGGCTCCAACGCCATGAAGGAATCCACCCAAGAGAACA
>CAIYFE010000240.1 GCA_903925445.1 uncultured Burkholderiales bacterium
CGCGCACGGTCCACATTGAGCTGACGCAAGCGGCTCATGGTCAACTCGCGGTCAACCTCAGAGGCCACACCACCTGCAATTCGGTGGTCCACGTGTTCGTACAAATCTTGGTGAACTTTGATGGACGCATCGGTCGATTGCAGCTGCCGATGCGCTCTGAGCCAACCCGCGTACACATCCAACAATTGAGCGGCAATGGCTTCTTTTTGTTCTTGCGCACTGAATGCGCGCGCGTTCAATGTTTCTTGCGCTTTATCTTTGTTGGACGACAAGCGCCCCCCCGACCACACCGACTGACGCACACCCAAAATGCTCACTGTGCCGCCCACTTGGTAGCTAGCGTCTTTGGGAATGGCGCTGGTGTGCTCACGCGAAACCGTCACGTTGGGGAAATAACCCCACTTGGCAGAATCCAAATACGCCTGCGCAGATTGCTGTTCAGAAATTCGGCTCTGAATCGATGGATGGTCCAAAGCGGCCATGCGCAACAAACCATCGACAGACAACTCGCTTTTGGCTTGGCTGACTTGCAACAAGTCTTTGCTTTGACAAACCAAGGGCGTCACAGACGACAGGTTCACGCTCGGCTTGTCTTGCGCTGCTGCACCCAACACATGAAGCCCGATCAATGTGACTAAAAATCGCGTGGGTTTCATATCAAATCAATTCGCTTTGTTTAACGCGCACCGTGGTGGCGTTGTTTTTGACCTCGGCCACGGCATCCAACAAAACGCCACCGAACTCGCGCACAAACTTGGCGCGATCGAACAAGGCACTTTTTGCACGTGCTGCTTTCATGCGGGCTTTTTCGGCCTGAACGCGCTCGGGATGACGACCCAACTCGATGGCCATTTCTTCGTAAGCCTTCCAGTCTTTGACGACAAAGTTTTTCATGCCCAACTTGGTCATCATGTGCGCGGTCAGGCGCGACATCATGGTGCGCCCCGGTTTGGTCAACATGGGCAAGTTGGCCAGCAAGGCATCGTGCGCGGTCGCGCCGTTGCCGTAGGGCGACGTGTCCAAAAAGAGGTCTGCCAACTGCAAACGCGCTTTGTACTCCTGGGGCATCACACGCTGCGCAAACACCAAACGCTCAGGCGCGATGCCGTGCTTGCTGGCTTCAGCGATCAAGTTCTTTTTGGACGTGGCGTTTTCTTCGACCAGCCACAGCACACTGCCGGGCACTTGCGAAAGAATATTCATCCAACGGCCAAACATTTCTGGGCGCAGCTTGAAGGGGTTGAGCAAGGCGCAATAAATGAAGCCCTCTTCTGGCAAACCACAAGCCTTGCGCGATGGCAACGGATAGTTTTGCTCGACATCGTCCATCGACAAGTAGGTGTCGGGCAAGTACAGCGGTTTTTCGCTGTAGCTGCTTTGCTCTTTTTTAGGAAACAAGTCTTCGGTGGTGACGATGTAATCCACATCGTCGATGCCGCAACTGCCTAAAAACCCCAAATACGAAATTTGCAATGGCGCTGGGCGGCGCGCCACCACACCCGGGCGCGCACCAGCGGTCAAGCCCGCCATGTCTACCAACACATCGATTTCGCATTCGCGAATTTTGCGGGCTGCGGATTCGTCATCCAACTTGTCAATCTCCACGTGGTGATCCACGCCTCTTAGGATGCGCATGCGCATGTCCATGAACGCGGTTTTGGCGGTGGTGATGTCCAAGGCGTAGACCTCAAATTTCCCGCGATCGAGCTGCTCCAAGATCGACACAAAAAAGATGCTGGTCGCGTGCAGCCTGAAGTCAGCCGACAAAAACCCAATGCGCAAGCGCTGGTGATTTTTGTAAAACTCACCCCGTTTGCACAATTTGTTTTGTAAGGCCGCGAAGCCATTTTGCGCCAAGAATCGGCGTGATGACTCCAACACTTGCGCGGGGTCGTCGAACTCCGACAAAGAAGTCAAAGGCCCCATGCACGCTTGCTGCAAGGCTTCGCTCACGCCCAGCTCGGGCGTGACCACTGGCCAGCGGCACATGCGGGCGCGCAAATGCAACAAGGTTGAAATCACTTCGGGTTGGTCGGGGTTGGTGCGCAGGCTTTTGATGAGCACCTCTTCGGCGGGCTCAAAATTAAAAGCCCCATCAAACACGCGACCGATGTTGTTGAGCAAGCGCACCCGCATTTCGTCGGGCTGCACCGCCGTGCCCCACACCGTCACGGCCTCGGTGATCTTGCCTTGCGACTCCATGGCCGTGCCCAAGGCCAAGCTGGCTTCGGGCAAGCCGGGTTTTTGTTCCAACACCACCCGAAACGCATGTTCGGCGCGCTCGGACAAACCCGACTGTTGCATGACACGCCCAAACTCGTACCACACCATGAAACTTTGTGGCGTGTTGGGATGCTTGGTCAACCAAGTTTGCAACAAGCCCATCGCCGCCGGGCGCTCGCCACGCGCTTCCAACGCTTGCACATGTTGCAAGACTTGAGGGGCTTCTAATTGAATGATTTGTTCCATGCGGTTTAGATCAGATAAGACTGTAGGGTTCCGAGCGCCGTAATTTGAGCCGCCGTCATGTCGGTTTGATGCAACACATGCAGCTGCGAGGTGGTCATGTTGAGCAAAACGTCCGTTTGAATGGCTTGAATCAAGGCCGTGTGGTTGGTACTGGACTCAATCGCGTTCAACGCGATGGTGGTCAACGCTTGAATTTGATCAGTTGAGATGTTGATCAACTCTGTCGTGGTCATGCCAATTGCATTGGTACCGATGCCGGCCAATTGCGCTGTGGTCATTGCTTGAATTTCTGCTGCAGTCATTGCACCCAATACCGATGAATTCAACGAGCGAATTGCGATTGCGCTGAAGTTTTTAGTATCGGCACTTGTCAAGGCAGCAAGATGAGCAATTGTTAAGCCCGCTGCATTCGTATTCAAAGCTGCTTCTTGTCCAGGTGTCAAAGCGCCAACTTCTGCAGCATTCAGCCCATTGATGGCACTGGATGTCAGTCCTCCAAAGGCTGCTGGGCTCAAGTAGCTGATGGCGACGGTCGGCAGCATCTGAATGTCAATAAAAGTTAAACCAGAGGCTGCATCGGCCGTGAATGCACTGATGGCGGTGTTGGTGAAGTGACTGAAATAATTTGAGGGCAGCGCTGCGATGTCGGCCCCCGTCAAGCCTGCCGCATTGGCACCGAACAAGCTCATACTGGCTGCACCAAATGCTTTAACAGCTTCGGGGGTCATGTAGGCCACTTCGCCTACCGTGTAATAGTTGGGAGTCAAACTGGCAACTGCCGCCGGCGTCAGGTATTGGATTTGACTGTCTGCAAATGGCAAATCCAAGGTATAGCTATAAGGCGTCTGCAAAGCAAACCAATTTGAGTATGAGAATGGCAGGGTGGTGCCGTTGCTCAAAGTCAAATACAAATTGACGACACCAATACCGGATTGATTGGTAGCTGTTGCATACACCAAGGTGTTATTGCCAATGGCACCTAAATTACCTGTTTGGTCGCCCTGCGCCGCGAGAGCACCTGTACTGGCTGTCTGAACTGTGTAGACATTGTCAGCAATTGTCAATTTAAGCCTAACACCCGCCGTAGTAGGAGAAGGGGTTCTACCAGAGATATACGAACCCACTGTGAATGTATAAACGCCATTACCCGTCACAGTGTTCAGGTTATCAGCCTGAATTGCTATCTTGTAATTGCTGCTAGTCCCAAAGAGGTAATAACCACCCAAAGTACCCGACACCCCTGTGACTTGGTTGTACACCAAGCTCTTAACTTGAGCTGCCGTCAACTGTGAAAGTTCAGCCGAATTCAAAGCCTGTACGTTGGTACCCAAAGTGCCAAATGCCGCCGAACTCAGGGTAGCAATGTTGCTTGCCGAGAACGCTGCCGCGACTTGCTGTGGCGACATGGCCATAATGGTGCTCGATGTCAATGCACTGAGTGTGCCGGTGTAATGCGTGAAACCCAGTTGTGCATGCTGCGTATCGCTCATGGCCGCGAGCTGCGATGGCGACAATGCGTTTTCTTGAGCCGCAGTCAATGCCTGAACCTGTGTGGTGGTCATCGACGAGATGGCTGTGTTCGATAGCGACGAAATGAACGACGGGGTCAAATTCGCTTCGGTCGAAGCCAGCAAACCCAAGATGTTGTCGTTTATTGCACCGATTTTTGCCGCTGTCATGCCGTTCAGCGCCGATGCTGTGATGCCCGAGAAGCCATAAGAACCAAGGGCAGCAATTTGTACCGCCGACAGTGAATTCAAATCGGAGGCAACAAGCGTTGCTGCTTCGCCCGGATTCAACCCAGCCAGGGCTGCGGGGCTCAAAGACTGTGGCGTGAGCGCAGCAAAGGCCGTCGGTGACATGGCCATGAGCGCTGTTGAATTGAGGCGCAGTATTTCTGCAGGAGACAGACTTGCCACTTGCGCAGCCGTCAGCCCAGATGCATTCCAACCGAAATAGTTCATGTCAGACAGGCTGAATGCATTCAACTGATCGGTCGTCATTGCAGCAATTTGGCTGGATGAGTAGTAATCAGGGGTCAGCGCCGTCAATGCCGAGGTGGTTAAGTATTTGATAACGCTTGGTGCCAAGGCAACAGTAGCAGTTGCGTCGGTGGTGACACCGGTTTTTGCTGGCGGCCAATACAAAGGCAACACCTCACCATTCGCAAGTTTGATGGTAAGCAAAGATATGCCATAAGAACCCGACAACATGTCGCTCGCGACGGTGCTTTGTATTGCGGTATTGGTGGCAAAAAAAGTAGTAATCGCTTGCTGTGCTGACAATCCAGTCGATTGGGTTGTATACGCTCCAGAAATCGCTTGTAAGGAATAAGTATTTCCTGTTTGCGTCAACTTCACCTGTACGCCCTTATAGTAGCCACCATCTGGTGCCACCACCCAAAATGCCGTATTTAAACCACTGAAGTTGTTGGTTGTGTTGTTGGTTGTACTCACAGACTGACCCGCCATGGTCGCAGAAACAATGCCACCAACCATGGTTGGGTTCACCAAGCCTTGCATTTGCGATGCGCTCAAAGCCATCACTTGCGATGAAGTCAAAGCGGTCGTGTCGCTGGCCAATCCCATTAATTGCGCCGTGGTCAAAGACTGCACGACAGGTACCGTCAAGTTAGACACAGCAGTGGCACTGAGGTATTGCAGTTGCCCTGTAGAAACACCGCTGAGTTGACTGCCTGACAGTCCAGAGGCCGATGCACCCAAGCTGCTCCATTGCGAACTTGTGAACGCATTGAAAACGCTGGGAGCCATCTGTGAAACATCCCAAGAATTCAATGCAGAAACGCCCGCAGTGCTCAAAGATGCCAAGCCTGCAGTGCTGATTTGCAGGAATGCCGATGTGCTCAACGAACCCACTGCGGCACCCGACAAATACTGCACATCGCTGGTCATCAAGTTGGCCATTTGGTAGGAGGTCAAGCCCGCAGCGTTAGTTCCCAACGCGTTAATTTGCAGAGAGCTCAAAGAATTCAACTCGCCTGGCGTTAAGACTGACAAGGCACTTGATGTAAATGCACTCAAAGCAATTGAGTTGAACTGAGCAATGTAATTGGTCGGTAATGCTTGGATATCGACAGAAGTTAATCCAGCAGCATTGGTGCCAAACAGACCCATCTGGGAGGCGTTATACCCTTGCGTCAACTGTGATGGTGTGAGGTATGCAACTTGATCCGACGAAAAATAATTGGGCGTCAGCACTTGCAGTGCAGTTGTTTGCAAGTACTGAATTTGATACGGCGCAAAAGCAGATGATGGCGCGGTGGAAAAAATACCGATGAGGCTACTACCTCCCCATGTTGCCCAAGGCACTGTGCCGGTTTGACCATTGCTCAAGGTAACCACAATATTGAGCAATGCAAAAGTATTGGTTGCTAGCGATGTCAGTGGCGCAAGTGATTGATGGGCCGTACCTTTCCCATTCACTGAACTTAGGTTTTGCTGGGTGCCAATCAAATCTCC
>CAIYFE010000241.1 GCA_903925445.1 uncultured Burkholderiales bacterium
CACCTTGCGGTGGCTTTTTTTTGTCCCAACCTTTGGGGCAAAGGTTGGAAATTTTTTGAGTGTTTTGATCAGCTCAAATTGTCGGACAAGAGTTTGAGAATGCGTTGCGCAATCTCGCCTTGATCGGGCTTGCCTTCGGAGTTTTGAACGCTCACTTGGCTCACGCCATTGGTGTTGAGCACAACGACACGGAATTTTTGTGGGCCAGTGTCGGGTTTGGAGGCGCTGAACAGCTTCTTGAAGAAACCCGGTTCTTCCTTGTTGGCAGTTTCGACGTAGCGCACAAAGTAAATGCCCTGAGCGCGGTCGCGGTCTTCCACGGTGAAGCCAGTTCGGTCAAGTGCCAAACCAACACGACGCCAAGCCACATCGAACGAATCTTTGAGGGTCAACAAATTGGGATTCGATTGCGTGGCCGATGCGGAGGCCGACGAAGCGGTGGTTTGATCCACGGCGCTGCGCGCAGTTTCGTTGGTGACTCCCAGCTTGACCATCAAGCGAGCCAAAAATTCAGCTTCGAGCTCTGGGTCGGCGGGACGGGGCATCCAAATCGTGCGAATTTTGGTGGCGTCTGCATATTCTTCGCTCATCCCACGGTGGGTGATGAAAATATCCACACCGCCTTGTTCGTTGCGTTCGATGCGTGTGCGAAATTTGTCGCGGGTGCCTGACGAGTAAAGGTTATCCACCACTTTGCCAATCGTGCGACGGATGAAGTCCATCGGAATTTTGGCGCGGTTTTCGGCCCATTCGGTTTCCAGCAGACCGAGGTCTTGCTTTTCCAGCACGTAGGTGAAACCGTTTTCTTTCCAGAAGTCATCCACCACAGGCCAAACGGCTTCGGCGGGGCGGCTGACCACCAACCAACGGCGTGCGCCATCGCGTTCAATGCGAACGTCATTGATTTGCTTGGGGGCAACCACGTTTTGGGTTGCCGCTGGCTTGTTGTTCAAGCTGTTGGCAGAAACGGCGCCGCCTGGGATGTTGTATTTGGTGTCACGACCCAATTGGGTCAAATCGGGTGGCACATCCAAAGGCGTGGTTTTGACCGTGCTTTGGCTTTTGTAATTGACTTTGCTATCGAGGTCGGAGTAGGAACTGCATCCTTGCAAAATGCCGAAGCAAAGCGCGAGCACTGCGACGCGGGTGGGAGTCAAGGACAAATGAGGAGACATGGTTTTCACAATCAAATCAGACCGGCACTGCGCATGGCGGCTTGGACAACAGGCTCAAGCGAAGGCGTGAGTTGGGTCATGGGCAAGCGCAGCGTGGGGCCGCACAAACCCATGTGGTGCATGGCCCATTTAACAGGGATGGGGTTGGCTTCGACAAACAAGTTTTTGTGCACGGGCATCAGCTTCAACTGAATCTGCATTGCGCGTTGCACATCGCCTGCGATGGCGGCCATGCACAGTTCGTGCATCAGGCGCGGCGCGATGTTGGCCGTCACGCTGATGTTGCCTTGACCGCCGCACAACATGAGCGCCACGGCCGTGGGATCGTCGCCGGAGTAAATCGCAAAACCTTTTGGCGCTTCGCGAATGAGCCATTGCGCACGTTCAATGTTGCCCGTGGCTTCTTTGATGCCGACGATGCCAGGGACTTGCGCCAAGCGCATCACGGTGTCATGCGTCATATCGGCCACGGTGCGTCCGGGCACGTTGTACAAAATGGTGGGCAAGTCGCCTACCGCCTCTGCGATGGCTTTGAAGTGTTGATATTGGCCCTCTTGGGTGGGCTTGTTGTAGTAGGGCACGACTTGCAGTTGGCAATGCGCCCCCACTTTTTTGGCGAACTTGGCCAATTCGATGGCTTCGGCCGTCGAGTTGGCGCCGCAGCCGGCCATGATGGGCACATGGCGCTCGGTGTGTTGGGCAGCTTGCTCGACGGAGACGCGGATGATTTCGCAGTGCTCGTCCACATTGACGGTGGGCGACTCGCCGGTGGTGCCGACAACGCCGATGCAATCGGTGCCTTCGGCGATGTGCCAGTCGATGAGTTTGCGCAAGGTGGGGTAGTCCACGCTGCCGTCTTCGTGCATGGGGGTGGCCAAAGCCACGATGCTGCCAGTGATAGGTGTCATGTCCGCTGATTCAGTCGGGGAAAAACCACCATTCTAGCCAGAGCGAAGGTGTTCTTCACGTTTGGATGGCATAGCGTTTGGCCGCCGGCGTTTGCGCCGTTTCTTTGACGGCCACGATGCGTTGGACAAAGTGATCCGGATCGCTCAAAAAACCGTCTTGGTAGGCCACGATGCGAAGGCCTTGGCAGACCTTAAGAAGCTCGCCCGATTGCAGTAAAAAATCTGGGCGCGATGGTTTGCCCACGGTTTCGTTGCCTTGCGCAAAGGTTTCGTAAATCAACACGCCTTCGGGCGCCAGGCAGTCCAAGATGTGCGGCATCAAAGGTCGCCACAGGTAATGCGTCACCACGATGGCGTCAAAAAGCCGATGAGACAGCGGCCAAGGCTGGTTTTCAATGTCGGCTTGCAGCAATTGCGCGACGCCTTGCAAAGACGCCAAGGCTTCTGGGTCTTTGTCCACAGCCACGAGCCGATGTCCCAAGCTCGCCAAGTAGCGTGTGTGGCGACCGAAGCCACATGCCAAATCGAGGACTTGCGCTTGGGGTTGGATCAGATGCGCCCAGCGCGTCACCCATTTGCTGGGTGCTTGTGTGCCATGCAGTTTCATGTTTCTTTTTTGACGGCTGCCCAAGCCAAGCGTTCAACCAGACTTGGGGCGATGAGTTTGAGAAAACGTCCGATTTTGCCTTTGAAGGTCATGACCACTTCGCGTTCGCGCAAGGTCATGCCCTCGATGATGAGCGCGGCACAGGTTTTGACGCTCATCGCGCCGTCTTCTTTGAGCCCGCTCACGCCGGCTGCCTGACCTTTGGCGTTGTAGCCGTGGTAGCGAATTTGTGTGTCCACCACGCCTGGGTAAGCGGTGGTCACGCTCACGCCGGTGCCCAGCAACTCGGTGCGCAGCGCTTCAAAGAAACCCGTCATGGCAAATTTGGTCGCGCTGTAGGCCGTGCGCCCCGGAACTCCGACCAACCCTGCCAAAGACGACACAGCCACGATGCGACCCTGCCGTTGTTGCAAGTAGGGCAGCGCAGCATGGGTGCACCACACGCTGCCCCATAAGTTGACCCGCATGAGGTTTTCATACCAGGCCAAATCTTGCGCCGCGACTTCGCTGAACAGCGCATGGGCTGAAATGCCCGCGTTGTTGATCAACACATCCAGCCCCCCAAAGTGCGCCACGGCTTGGGCAATCAGTTGGCGGCAAGCCTCGGGGTCGGACACATCGGTGGGCACGACCAGCACCTGCGCGCCCAAACTTTTGCAACTGGTGGCGACTGCTTGTAAACGCTCGAGCTGACGCGCGGCCAAAATCAACTGGACTTGCTGTTTGTTGCTGTGCGCGAGTTGGCGTGCGATTTCTGCGCCGATGCCGTCGGATGCGCCTGTGATCAAGATGGTTTGCATGGTTTTGATCTTTTCTTTGAATGAAGAGGTGAAACGTGTTGGATAATAACTGTATCTTTATCCAGTGGTCATTTTCAATTCTGACTACAATGCGCGCCCATGGCAACTCAGCAAAATCCCTCAGTTCCCCAATACTCCGAAGGCTCGATTCGCGTTCTCAAAGGACTCGAACCGGTCAAACAGCGTCCGGGCATGTACACCCGCACCGACAACCCGTTGCACATCATCCAAGAGGTGTTGGACAACGCGGCAGACGAAGCCTTGGCTGGATACGGCAAAAAAATCAATGTCACCTTGCACAGCGATGGCTCGGTGAGCATCGAAGACGACGGCCGGGGCATTCCGTTTGGGATGCATCCCGAAGAAAAAGCGCCGGTCATCGAGTTGGTCTTCACCCGGCTGCATGCGGGGGGCAAATTTGACAAAGGCAAGGGCGGGGCCTACAGCTTTTCGGGCGGTCTGCACGGGGTTGGCGTGAGCGTCACCAATGCCTTGGCCAAGCGCATGGAGGCCACGTCGCACCGAGAAGGACAGGTGGCGCGGCTGGTGTTTTCTGGCGGCGATGTGGTGGAAAAACTTTCGGTGCGATCCCAAGCCAGCGGCGATCGCAAGCAAGGCACCACCGTGCGGGTGTGGCCGGACGCCAAGTACTTTGAGTCTTCCTCGCTGCCCATGCACGAGCTGGTGCATTTGCTGCGCAGCAAAGCTGTTTTGATGCCCGGCGTGAGCGTGACGTTGGTCAACGAAAAATCCAAAGAAACCCAGCAGTGGCTCTACAAAGGGGGCTTGCGCGATTACTTGATGCAATCGCTCAACGGCGATTTGGTGATTCCCATGTTTGAAGGCGAGGGCTTTGCCGATAGCCAAAACGACAGCTTTGCCGAAGGCGAGGGCGCGGCTTGGGCGGTGGCCTTCACCGAAGAGGGTCAACCCGTGCGCGAGAGCTATGTCAACTTGATTCCCACCAGCGCAGGCGGCACGCACGACAGCGGCTTGCGCGACGGATTGTTCACGGCGGTCAAGAGCTTCATCGAGTTGCACGCCTTGCTGCCCAAGGGCGTGAAGTTGTTGCCAGAAGATGTGTTTGCTCGCGCCAGCTACGTGTTGTCAGCCAAGGTGCTGGATCCGCAATTTCAGGGGCAAATCAAAGAGCGTTTGAATTCCCGCGATGCCGTGCGGTTGGTCTCCAGTTATGTGCGTCCCACGTTGGAGTTGTGGCTCAACCAGCACGTGGAGTACGGCAAAAAACTGGCTGAGCTGGCCATCAAGGCGGCTCAAACCCGTCAAAAAGCGGGTCAAAAAGTTGAAAAACGCAAAGGCTCTGGCGTGGCGGTGTTGCCCGGCAAATTGACCGATTGCGAAAGCAAAGACATTGCGCACAACGAAGTTTTCTTGGTCGAGGGTGACTCCGCAGGCGGCAGCGCCAAGATGGGTCGCGACAAAGAAAGCCAAGCCATCCTGCCCCTGCGCGGCAAGGTGCTCAACACCTGGGAGGTCGAGCGCGACCGTTTGTTTGCCAACAATGAAATCCATGACATTTCGGTCGCCATTGGCGTCGATCCGCATGGCCCCAATGATTCGCCTGACCTGAGCGGTTTGCGCTACGGCAAGGTGTGCATTTTGTCGGATGCGGACGTGGACGGCTCACACATCCAAGTGCTGTTGTTGACGCTGTTTTTCAGGCATTTCCCCAAACTCATTGAAGCCGGCCACGTTTATGTGGCGCGCCCTCCTTTGTTTCGGGTGGATGCGCCGGCACGCGGCAAAAAACCAGCGTCCAAGGTCTACGCATTGGACGAGGGCGAACTCAATGCCATTTTGGACAAGCTGCGCAAAGACGGCGTGCGCGAAGGCGCTTGGAGCATCAGCCGCTTCAAGGGTTTGGGTGAAATGAGTGCCGAGCAACTCTGGGACACCACCTTGAACCCCGACACCCGCCGCCTCATGCCCGTGCAGTTGGGGCAACTCGACTTTGCACAAACCGAAGGCCTGATCACACAACTCATGGGCAAAGGCGAAGCCGCAGCCCGACGCGAGTTGATGGAGCTGCATGGCGACAGCATCGAAGTGGACGTTTAAGCGAATCAACACATGTCAGACCTCATCACCGAACTACCTTCCGCCGACCAAGACGGCGACATTGCGCTTGGACACTACGCGCAACGCGCCTACCTCGAATACGCTTTGAGCGTGGTCAAGGGTCGCGCCTTGCCCGATGTGTGCGATGGCCAAAAACCCGTGCAGCGACGCATTCTTTATTCGATGTCTCGCATGGGGCTGGGTTTCAACGGCAATTCCGGCGCAAAACCCGTCAAAAGTGCCCGCGTGGTGGGCGATGTGTTGGGTCGCTTTCACCCACACGGCGACCAAGCGGCTTATGACGCCTTGGTGCGCATGGCGCAGGACTTCTCGCAGCGCTACCCGTTGATCGACGGGCAAGGCAACTTTGGCAGCCGTGATGGCGATGGCGCTGCGGCCATGCGTTACACCGAGGCGCGCTTGTCCAAAATCACCACGCTGTTGATGGAAGAAATTGACGAAGGCACGGTGGACTTTCAGCCCAACTACGACGGCTCAACCGAAGAGCCCAAGCAGTTGCCAGCGCGTTTGCCCTTTGCCTTGCTCAATGGCGCCAGCGGGATTGCGGTGGGTTTGGCCACAGAAATTCCAAGCCACAACTTGCGCGAAGTGGCCGATGCTTGCGTTGCGTTGATCAAGTCCCCCAAACTCAGCGACGCAGAGTTGTTGGCTTTGTTGCCCGGGCCCGACTATCCGGGGGGTGGGCAAATCATCAGCAGTGCAACAGACATTGCCGAGGCCTATCGCACAGGCCGGGGTTCGCTCAAAGTTCGCGCAAGATGGGTCATTGAAGACTTGGCGCGTGGTCAGTGGCAATTGGTGGTCAACGAATTGCCACCGGGCGTGAGCACGCAGCGGGTGTTGGAAGAAATCGAAGAGCTCACCAACCCCAAAGTCAAAGCTGGCAAAAAAGCGCTCAGCGCCGAGCAAACCCAACTCAAAGCAACCCTCTTGGCGGTGCTGGATGTGGTGCGCGACGAGTCCAGCAAAGACGCGCCCGTGCGCTTGGTGTTTGAACCCAAAACCAGCCGCATTGAGCAGCTAGAACTCATCACCACGTTGCTCGCGCACACCAGCTTGGAAACCTCGTCCTCCATCAACTTGACGATGGTGGGGCTGGACGGGCGCCCGGTGCAAAAGTCTTTGCGTGACATGCTCAACGAGTGGATTGAGTTTCGCTCCTCAACAATTTTGCGCCGCTCGCAATATCGCTTGAACAAGGTGCTCGATCGCATCCATATTTTGGAAGGTCGCCAACTGGTGTTGCTCAACATCGACGAGGTGATTGCCATCATTCGCCAAAGCGACGAGCCCAAACAAGCCTTGATCGCGCGCTTCAAACTCAGCGAGCGACAAGCAGAAGACATCTTGGAAATTCGTCTGCGTCAACTGGCGCGTCTTGAGGCCATCAAGATTGAGCAAGAGCTCAAAGAGTTGCGCGATGAGCAAGCCAAGCTCGAAGACATTGTGGGCAATCCTTCGGCGCTGCGACGCTTGATGGTCAAGGAAATCGAGGCCGATGCCAAAACCTTTGCCGACCCGCGCCGCACGCTCATTCAGGAAGAGAAAAAAGCAGTCGCTGAGGTCAAAGTCATCGACGAACCGGTGACGGTGGTGGTTTCTGAAAAAGGTTGGGTGCGCGCCCGCACCGGACACGGCCATGATGCGACCAGTTTTGCTTTCAAAGCCGGCGACGGCTTGTACGGCACGTTTGAATGCCGCACGGTTGATCTGTTCATTGCGCTGGGCACCAATGGCCGCGCCTACTCCGTGCCCGTGGCATCCTTGCCTGGGGCGCGTGGGGACGGACAACCCGTGACCACCTTGATCGACCTTGAAGCTGGCACCCAAATCGCGCACTACTTGGCTGGCCCTGCAAGTGCAACGTATCTGCTGAGCAGCTCTGGCGGCTACGGATTCATGGCCAACCTTGAACACATGGTGTCTCGCAACAAGGGCGGCAAAGCCTTTGTGTCGGTGGGCGAGGGAGAAAGCATGTGCCGTCCATCGCTCGTCAGCGGTGGGTCGGGTTCGCAAACGCTTGCACCTGCCACACATGTGGCTTGTGCTTCAACGGGCGGGCGCTTCTTGACGTTTGAATTGTCCGAACTCAAAGCCATGGAAAAAGGCGGTCTGGGCTTGATGCTGATTGACCTAGAAGCCAAAGACACCTTGGCTGGCGCTGCAGCCTACACCCGCAGCGTGCGCATTGAAGGCGTGGGGCGTGGCGGCAAAGCGCGCGAAGAAACCCTGGAAATCCGCAGCTTGAACAATGCCAAGTCCACCCGAGCCAAAAAAGGCAAAGTGGCCGATTTGGGCTTCAAGCCCAACGCGGTGATTCGATTTGAGTGATCGATCGTGGATGCGGCAATAAAAAAAGCGGCTTTCAAGCCGCTTTTTTTATGGGGAATCAGGCTTTGGCCGTATCTGCTGGCTCGGCCTCTTTTTTGGGCGGGCTGCAGTCAAAGCAAACAAACATGGATGAGCCCAAGATGCGTTTGAATGATCCGTTGTTGCGGGGCTTGTGAACACCGCACTTGATGCAACTCATGGTGTCTCCGGTGCGTCCCAGTCCTTCAAATGGGGAGCCGCCTTTTTTAGATTTGTAGCGCAATCCATCGGATGAAATTTCTGTTTTTTCTTGACGTGTCATCGTTGTTCTTCTCGAAAGGCAAAAGCGTATTTTCGCAAATTTATCTTTAGTTTTTGTGTCAAGCGGTTAAAAACCTGATGCGCATCTCAAGAAAAGCAACACGGAAGCATTAAAAGCCCTGTTACATAATCTACAGAATCAGCAAACTAGGCGCAAATTGTGAACACTGCATATCCAAGTGAGAGGGGGCTTGAGCCTCTGGTGCAAGAATTTTTTTCCCGTGTGCAGCAGGAAAACGCACAACATGTGTTCACCCACTTGTTTCAAGCGCAGGCCGTGCAGCAAGCACAAGCGCTAAAAAATGTGGCTCAGCCTGGCGCCTTGCACGGCTGGCTCATCAGTCTGAAAGACAACATCGATGTGCAAGGGTGGACCACCCTGGCAGGCACGTTGGTCTGCGCCGGTGAGCCGCTTGCTCTGACCGATGCGCCCGTGGTGGCACGTTTGCGCCAAGCAGGCGCGGTGTTGGTGGGCAAAACCAACATGAGCGAGTTTGCTTTTTCGGGGGTGGGCATCAATCCGCATTACGGCACGCCGCGCAATCCGTGTGATGCCAGTTTGGCGCGCGTGCCCGGCGGATCTTCTTCGGGGGCGGCGGTGTCTGTGGCGTTGGGCTTGGTTCGCGCCGCGATCGGAACTGATACCGGTGGCTCGATTCGCATTCCTGCGGCCTTGTGTGGCTTGGTCGGTTTCAAGCCCACGCAATCGCGTGTGCCTCGCCAGGGCGTGATGGAGTTGTCGCGCAGCTTGGACACGGTGGGCGTGATCGCCCAAAATGTGCGCGATGGTTTGCAAGTCGAAGGCGTCATGTCTGGGCAAGCCTTGCCGCTCAAGCCAGCTTCGCTCCAAGGCGTGCGTTTTGCAGTGCCTCAAACCTTGTTTTTGGATGACGTAGAGCCTGCTGTTGCAAAGGCGTTTGCGCGCGCCTTGTCGCGCTTGTCGGCGGCTGGCGCTCACATGGTTGACATCAGTTTTGCAGAATTGGCCGAGATTGCACCACGCAGCTTGCCCGGAGGTTTCTCCCCTGTGGAGGGTTTTGCCGCGCATCACCATCGCTTAGCGCGCGCGCCACAAAGCATTGACCCGCGTGTGGTCGCTCGCATGAGCTTGGGCAAGGGCGTCAGCGCCGTGGACTACATCGCCTTGCACGACAAGCGCCATGAATGGATGGAGCGCGCGCAAGCCGTGTTGGCAGGGTTTGATGCCATGTTGTGCCCCACCGTCCCCCTGATCGCGCCTGAAATTGCACCGTTGCTGGACGATGACGATGCATTTTTCAAGGTCAATCGCTTGTTGTTGCGCAACCCCGCTGCCATCAACTACTTGGATGGCTGTGCCATCAGCTTGCCTTGCCATGAACTAGGCGAGTTGCCCGTGGGACTGATGCTGTCTTGTCTTGGCGGACGAGACGCCGAGTTGGCCAGTCTGGCCTTGGGCGTTGAAGAAACTTTACGATTGAGCAATTGATTCATTGCACCGATTGCAGGAAAATTGACCATTCTTTGAGGTATTCAAACATGAGAGTTTCTTCTAAATTGCGAATGGCAGGTGTCGTTGCCGCATGGTGTGCGCTGATGCCTTTGGCGCAAGCTCACGGACCTCACGGGTATTACCGTTGGGGCGGTTACTACGATCCTTGGGTTGCGCCCTTGGTCTTCGGTGCGGCGGTGGGGACAGCGGTTTATGTGTCGCGTCCCGTGGTGCCCTCTACCGTGGTGATCACCAGCCCGCCGGTGGTGGTGGCAAATCCGGTAACCGTTCCTGTGCAAGCGACAGAAGCTTACTTTTGCCGTGAATCTGGACAGTATTTCCCTACCGTTCAAACTTGCCCCAGTCCTTGGTTGGTGGTTTACCCACGGTAAACACAACTTCATCGATGGGCGTGTCATCCATTGCGTCGATGCCTGCGTTATAGACTCATACAAGCAATCATTGCTTGCTTCTCTGGAAGGAGATTTGTATGAAACGCTTTGTATCGATTTTGCTCTGCGCCTTGTCTTTGGCTGCAGTTGCGCCTGCTCAAGCGCATGGCTATGGTGGATGGCATGGCGGCGGAGGTTATTACCACGACTACCACCGCGAATATCGTGGCGGCTATGGCGGCGGCTGGGTGGGACCCGTGCTGGGCGCTGCTTTGGTGGGAGGCGCCATTTATGCCGCCACCACGCCACGTTATGAAGTGGTGACGCCTGGTTATGTGGTGCCCAGTGCACCGCCTCGGGTGGCTTATTTCTGTCCTACTTCGCAGCAGTTCTACCCCAATGTGCCTGCTTGCAATGTGCCTTGGCAATTGACCAATTACTGAGGCAATTCACAAGGTCACAACTTCTTTGTGACCTTGGCGGCTGGAGTAACGCACTTTGGCACCCAAAGATTCGACTTCAACCCGCGCTTTGCGGTCGCCGTAAACATGGGTTTTGAGCCAAGCCAGTTCTTGGCTTTTTTCTTTTTCGTTGGCCGTGACTTTGTGCCAGCAGCGCAAATCGGCAGCCCAGCGGTAGCCGCGTGCTTTGAGGATGTCTTTGGTCTCAAAGGGTGAACCGATGGCATAGATTTTTTCTTGCGCGCTGTTCAAGGTCTCCAGCAGACTCAGCAGGGCGGTTTGTTGGCTCTGCGGCAACACCTTGTTGAGCAACTCCAACAGCGCCCAGCAGTCGGCTTCGGCGCGGTGGGCTTCGTAGAAGTAGCCTTGTGTGGTCAATAAATATTCCAACTTGGCAGAGCCAAAACCCTCTTGGCGCCAATCGATGTCTTTGATGCTGCAAGCCCAGTTGAGGTTTTCAAAAATGGGCCAACGAGCTTCCACAAATGGGCGATCAAAAGCCGCGTTGTGAGCAATGACGACGTCCACTTTGTGCAGCAAAGCTTGGATGCGAGCATCGTCAATTTGCTTGCCTTGCACCATGTCGTCGGTGATGTGATGCACCGCGATGGTGGCGGGGGGAATTGGAAAACCGGGGTCTTCGAGTTCGTCAAACACATCGGTCACGCGGTGAACTTGTCCCGTCACAGGGTCAAACTCGAACACCAGCATGCCCAATTCGATGACCCGGTCGTTGACGGCGTCAAAGCCGGTGGTTTCGGTGTCCAGCACCACGCCTTTGCACAAGCGTTGTCCGGGCGCGGTGGGCATGAAGTCGGCGCGTGGGTTGAGGCGTCGCAAAACGCGGTAATCGGGGTGTTGTTCGACTTCTTGGGCGAGTTGTTCAATGTGAGTGGTCATGCGTGATCGGCTTGTGTTGCGTTGCGGTGTGCAATGGCTCGGGCGAAAAAGGCGCTCAAAGCCCACACCAGCAAGGCGTCAACAGCCATCACGGGTGAAGACGGCAAACTCGCCATGAGCTGCGCCAAAACCAAAACACCCAGCGATTGTCCTAAAAATAAAAATCCAGCAAACAAGGTCACCCCTGTGGCGCGTGCCGTGGGCACCATTTGGGTGGCCTTGGCTTGCATGATGTTGTGAAACATGGCAAAAGCAAAGCCGGCGACAAAACACGCTGGAATTGCAAGCTGCCACAGTGGGGTCAAGGCGATCAGCAAAAAAGCCAAGCAAAAGGCTTGACCGCCATGGCGCGCCAGACCTACTTCGCCCAGGCGGCGAATCGCCACCTTCGCACTGGCCATGTAGGCCATGCCGCCCACCCCAAACAAGGCCGTTGTCATGCCCGCCAAGGTCAGAGAAATGTGATGCGTTTGATGCAGGTGCGAGGCGGTCACGGCTAACAGACCAAAAATGCTGGCCCCTTCAATCAGCGCAATGCCCAAGATTTGGCGCACCCACCGATCTTGTCCGGCAAGGCGCAACTGTGTGAAAAATCCGGCAGGAACATGGGGCTGCTCTTGTGTGGCCGGCAACTTGTGCGCATGTTGCTTGAGCATGGCGCTGACCCAACAAAACAAAACCGCCATCAAAGCAAACGCCCAACGCCAGCCCAAGGTGTCGGTCAGCAAACCTCCAAAGAGTTGTCCTGCGGTGATGCCCAGCATGGTGCCCAAACCGACCCGCGCGAGCGTTTCTTGTCGATACTCATAACGCACAGCATCGCCCACCCAAGCAAGCGATAAAGGAATGATGGCCGCAGCGCAAAGCGCCGTGCTCACCCGCGCGGCCACCAACCAAGCCAAGTCTTTGCTCAGGGCACAAGCGAGGCAACCCACGCTACAGCCTAGTGCGGCCAAAACAACCACGCGGTATTTGCCCCAACGGTCACCGACGGGGCCGTAAAACAACTGCATCAGCCCGTAAACAATCGCAAACGTGGAAACAACTTGAGCGGCTTGGTTGAGCGGGGCATCAAACACCCGAGACAATTCCGGCAGCATGGGATCGCAAATGCGCTGCACCGCCATGCTGGAGAAGGTGGCCAAAGAGAGCAAAAAAATTGCGCGACGCGTCTCGGGAGCGAGATCTTGGTAGGTGTGATCGTGTTTCAAAGCTGCGCTAATTTACTACAGGCAATCGATTTTTCTTGAATCATTCGCGACACGAATTTTGGTTTTGTCTGCAAATCGAATGGATTCTTTGCTTGAGATAGCATCTCGGTATGAAGAAAACGCTTTCGATTGCTGTGATTTTGTTGGGCTTGACGCTGTTTCAAGTGGTCAGTTTGATGCGTGAGCGAAGCGACGTGGGACAAGTCAAGGCTGCCTCTGCAACGCCTCAAATGGCGCAAGTCTTGGGCGTTTACTTTTCGCCGCCAGCAGGCAGTGCGCAGGCCATTGTTCATGCGATCGATGAAAGTCAGCATGAGATTTTGGTGCAGGCTTACAGCTTTACCCACAACGCGATTGCTCAGGCCTTGGCGCGAGCGCACGCCCGAGGCGTGGCAGTCAAAGTCTTGTTGGATCAAAAAAGCGACAGCTCCAACCATTACGTGATTGGCGTTTTGAACCAAGCGCAAATCGACATGCGCGAAGACGGCAAGCACGCCATCGCGCACAACAAGGTCATGGTGATCGACGATGAGGTCGTGATCACCGGCAGCTTCAACTTCACAAATTCGGCAGAAAACCGAAATGCAGAGAACTTTTTGATTCTCAAATCCGCCGATTTGGCGCATGAATACAAGATGCAATGGCAAAACCACTGGGCGCATAGCAACTGAGGCCGGATTTAGTCTGTCACCTCTAAACATGCACCTTTTTGAATCAAAGGGGTTGTTTTGATAGCCAAGACCCCTAAAATTCATCCCATGCTGCACTGCAACATAAACGGGCCCTGGGGGCAGGTTGAGCGCAGTTCTTGGTTTCATTTTTAAACTTTGGAGAATTGACATGACCCTGACCCCTGAACAAGTGATCGCCGCTAACAAAGCCAATTTGGAAACTTTGGTGGGTTTGACCAACAAAGCTTTCGCTGGCGTTGAGCAACTGATCGAATTGAACTTGGCTGCTGCCAAGTCTGCTTTGGAAGATTCACAAAAACACACACACGCTGTGTTGAGCGTGAAAGACGCCCAAGAGTTGTTGGCTTTGCAAGCCAGCATGTTCCAGCCTTTGGCTGAAAAAGCTGTGTCTTACAACCGTCACCTGTACGAAATCGCGACCGGCACTGGCGCGCATTTCAGCGGTACCGTTGAAGGCAAAGTGAACGAAGCTCAAAAAGCATTCCATGCGATGGTGGAAAACGCTGCCAAAAATGCACCCGCAGGTTCTGAAGCTGCCGTGGCCGCATTCAAAACGGCGGTGTCTGCTGGCAACAACGCTTTGGAATCCGTGCAAAAAGCGGTCAAACAAGCCACAGAAGTTGCTGAAGCCAACTACAAAACTTTGGCTGCCAACGCTTTGAACGCGACAGCTTCTGCGGCTAAACCCGCTGCCAAAAAACGCTGATCGCATTGGATCCAGCACAAAACGGCATCTTCGGATGCCGTTTTTTTTCGTTCACAATCTTTCCTTTTTGCTGGGAGGCGCGAGCGTGGACAAAGTGGACGGGGTCGTGATTGGCGCAGGTGTGGTGGGTCTTGCGGCTGCGCGCGCTTGCATCTTGGCGGCACCGCCGCATGCGCGGGATTGGTTGGTGCTCGAAGCCGCCGATGCGATTGGCACGGGCACCAGTTCGCGCAACAGCGAGGTCATCCACGCGGGCATTTACTACCCGCAAGGTTCGCTCAAAGCGCGCTTGTGCGTGCAGGGTCGAGAGCTGCTTTACGCCTACGCGCAAGCGCGCGGCATTGGTCATCGGCGTTGCGGCAAGTTGATCGTGGCCACGCAAGATGACCAGTTGCCCGCCTTGCAAGCCATTGCACAAAAAGCCCAAGCCAACGGCGTGCATGACTTGCAATTTTTGAGCGCCGAACAAGCCCAACGCATGGAGCCCGCCTTGCATTGCGTCGCGGCCTTGCATTCACCCAGCACAGGCATCGTGGACAGCCATGCCTTGATGCTGAGCTTGCAGGGTGATTTTGAAAACGCCGGCGGCTGCGTGGCCTTGAACTCGCCCGTGGCTGGTTTGCGCTTCACGCCGCAGGGCTGGATTGTGCGCATGCGCGATGGCAGCGAACTGTTGGCGCAGCAAGTGGTCAATGCAGCGGGGCTGACGGCGCCCACGCTGGCGCGGGAATTTGAAGGCTTGGCGGATCGCCATGTGCCGCCGGCTTATTTCGCCAAAGGCAATTACTTCACCTTGTCGGGCAAATCGCCTTTTTCGCATTTGATTTATCCCGTTCCAGAAGCGGCGGGTTTGGGCGTGCACTTGACGCTTGATCTGGGTGGGCAAGCCAAGTTTGGCCCCGATGTGCAATGGGTGGATTCGCCGCAAGATTTGCAGGTTTCTTTGGCCAACGAGCCGACTTTTTACGCCGAAGTGCGCAAGTACTGGCCTGCTTTACCCGAGGGCGCCTTGCAGCCCGGTTACGCCGGCATTCGACCCAAAATAGCGGCGCCACACCAAGCTGCAAGCGACTTTGTGATTCAAGGTCCCGCCACGCATGGGTTGGCGGGTTTGGTGAATTTATTTGGCATCGAGTCGCCTGGCTTGACCAGTTGCTTGGCCATCGGTCAAGCCGTGCTTGAGCGCATGCAAGCTCAAGCCGTGTGATGAGCCAGGGCGTTGGCCGCGTCCAAGACCAATTGCGGGCCTTTGTAAATCAGCCCGCTGTAAATTTGAACCGCATCGGCGCCGGCTTTGATTTTGGACACGGCGTCTGCACCGCTCAAAATGCCGCCCACACCGATGATGGGAAATTCTGCACCCATCGCCGCACGCAGTTGGCGAATGACGGCATTGCTTTTTTCCAGCACCGGGGCGCCTGACAAGCCGCCGGTTTCTTCTGCATGGGGCAAGCCTTGCACGGCTTCGCGGCTGATTGTGGTGTTGGTCGCAATCACGCCCCAGCTTTGGTTGGCGCGAGTAGCGCCGGGGCTGATGCAATGGCGTTGCAAGGTGCGTGCGATGACGCTGATTTGCGCCTCATCCAAATCGGGTGCAATTTTGATGAACACGGGCACTGACTTGCCGTGTTGCTGCGCCAGTTGTTCACGGTGTTGCGCCAACACGGCAATCAGCGCGTCCAAGGCTTCGTCGCTTTGCAGCGCGCGCAAGTTTTTGGTGTTGGGGCTGGAGATGTTGACGGTGACGTAGTCCGCATGCGGGTAGACACCGTCTAAGCAAGCGAGGTAATCGTCGGCAGCCTGTTCGATGGGGGTGGCTGCGTTTTTGCCGATGTTCAAGCCCAGCAGCATGGGGTGTGCGTGTTGGCGGCAACGGGCTTGCGCAACGTTGTGCAAAAAAGCGTCGAGTCCCTCGTTGTTAAAGCCCAAGCGGTTGATCAGCGCATGGGCTTGCGGCAAGCGAAACATGCGGGGTTTGGGGTTGCCGGGCTGACCCTTGGGCGTGACGGTGCCGACTTCCACAAAACCAAACCCCATGGCTGCAAAAGCGTCGATGCAGCGGGCGTTTTTGTCCAAGCCTGCAGCCAAGCCGACCCGGTTGGGAAACTGCAAGCCCGCCAGCAACAGTGGATCGGCAATGCGTTGCTGGGCGTAAGCCATTTGCAGCGGTGTGTTTTGTGTTTTGGCCAACGCAGACAAGGTGTGTTCGTGCGCGGTTTCGGCATCCATGGCAAACAAAAACGGGCGAACGAGCGAGTAGGGCAGCAACGACATGGATAATCTCAGGTTTTGTTCAAACACGAGATTTTCGCCTATGAGTACCCCTGCTTTGAGTCAAGATGAATTGAAAACCTTGGTGGGTCAAGCCGCGTTGCAATATGTGGTGCCAGGCGAGGTGGTGGGCGTGGGCACGGGCTCAACGGTGAACAAGTTCATCGACGCCTTGGCGAGCATGAAAGATCAAATCAAAGGTGCGGTGTCCAGCTCCGAGGCCTCGACCCAACGCCTCAAGGCTTTGGGCATTGCGGTGTTGCAGGCCGATGAGGTGCCTGAGTTGTCGGTCTACATCGATGGCGCAGACGAAATTGATCACCACGGCCACATGGTCAAAGGCGGTGGCGCGGCCTTGACCCGCGAAAAAATTGTGGCGGCTCAATCCAAGCGATTTGTCTGCATTGCCGACGAAAGCAAATGGGTCGAACACTTGGGCGCATTTCCATTGCCCGTGGAAGTCATTCCCATGGCCACAGCGCGTGTCATTCGCCAGTTTGCGGCGATGGGCGGCAGCGCCAAAGTTCGCCAAAAAGACGGCCAGCCTTTGGTGACCGACAACGGCCAGCACATTGTGGACGTCATCGGTTTAAACATCACCGATCCGCTGGCGTTTGAAAACCAAGTGAGCCAATGGCCGGGCGTGGTGACGGTGGGCGTGTTTGCGCATCAAAAGGCGCAAGTCTGTTTGTTGGGCACACCCACGGGCGTCAAGACTTTGGTGTTTTAAACAACCCACATCAGGCGGTGACTTCCGCCATGCCTTGGTGTCTTAACAACGCATCCAACTGCGGTTCACGACCGCGAAATGCTTGAAAAGACGCCATCGCAGGACGGCTGCCTCCCGCTTCTAAGATGGCTTGGCGATAGCGTCGTCCGGTCTCGATGCTGGGGCTGCCATCGGGGTTGGCGCTTTCTTCGAAAGCCGCGTAGGCATCGGCGCTCAAGACCTCGGCCCATTTGTAGCTGTAGTAACCGGCGGCGTAGCCACCCGCAAAAATATGGCTGAAGGTGTGGGGCGAACGCGCCCAAGCGGGGCTTGGCAGCACCGCCACTTCGTCGCGCACTTCACGCAACACGCGCATGAAGTCAACGGCCTCAGCGCCTTCGGTGTGCAAACGCATGTCAAACAACGAAAACTCAATTTGGCGCAGGGTTTGCAGACCACTTTGGAAGTTTTTGGCGGCCAACATTTTGTCGAACAACGCACGGGGCAGGGGCTCGCCCGTGTCGACGTGGGCGGTCATGTGGCGCAAAACGCTCCATTCCCAGCAGAAGTTTTCCATGAACTGGCTCGGCAGCTCCACGGCGTCCCATTCCACGCCGCTGATGCCTGAGACATCGCGCTCGTTGATTTGCGTCAGCAAGTGGTGCAGCCCATGACCGCATTCATGGAACAAGGTGATGACATCGTCGTGCGTGAGCAGCGGCGGTTTGTCGCCCACACCTTCGGCAAAGTTGCACACCAAATGTGCAACCGGGGTTTGCAGGTGTTGTGTGTCGGGGCGCAGCCAACGTGCGCGCACATCGTCCATCCACGCGCCACCGCGTTTGCCCGCGCGTGCGCCTGGATCGAGGTAGAACTGCCCGACCAATTGCCCGTTGCGCTCGATGCGGTAGAACTCAACGGCGGGGTGCCACACGGCGGCTGCTTCGCGTCGGATGCTGACTTCAAACAAAGTCTCCACAATTTTGAACAAACCCGCCAACACCTTGGGTGCTGTGAAGTACTGCTTGACCTCTTGCTCGCTGAAGGCGTAGCGCGCTTCTTTGAGCTTATCACCGATGTAAGCCCAATCCCAAGCTTGGGGATCGGTCATGCCCAAATGGTCGGCGGCAAACTGGCGCAGTTCAAGCACATCGCGTTGAGCAAAGGGGCGGGCGCGTTGCGCCAAGTCGCGCAAAAAACCCATCACTTGCGTGGGCGATTGCGCCATTTTTGTGGCCAGCGAGACTTCGGCGTAATTGGCAAAGCCCAGCAATTGGGCTTCTTCTTGGCGCAACTTCAAAATGTTTTGAATGTGGGGCGTGTTGTCTTGTTCAGCTTTGCCTGCTTGCACCGCCGCCGATTGGTCAGACGCGCGCGTGACGTTGGCGCGGTACAAGGTTTCACGCAAAGCCGCGCTGTGCGCAAATTGCATGATCGGCAAGTAGCAAGGCATTTTGAGGCTGAGTTTGTGACCTTCTACGCCGTCGGCTTGCGCTGCGGCGCGGGTGGCTTGCAACACATCCTCAGGCACGCCAGCCAGAGCCTCGGCGCTGACAACGAGCGACCACTGGTCGGTGGCGTCGAGCACGTTTTCGCTGAATTTTTGGCTGACTTCGGCCATTTCTTCTTGAATGGCCGCAAAACGCTCTTTGGCCACACCCGTCAATTCAGCGCCCGACAAAACGAAATTGCGCAAGGCCAAGCTGTGCGCGTGTTTTTGCTCGGGGTTCAAGCGGTTGACGTCGATGGCTTTGTACTTGGCGTAGAGCCGCTCGTCTGCGCCCAAGCGGGTGTAGAACTCGGTGACACGCGTGAGACCTTCGGTGTAGGCCGCGCGCAATTCAGGCGTGTCGGCCACCGAATGCAAGTGGCTGACCGCGCCCCAGGCGCGGCTGAGTTTTTCAGTGGCCACATCCAGCACGCTGGCGATGGCTGTCCAACGGGGCGGGAAGTCAGTGGCTGTGACTTGCTCCAGTGCGGCATCTGCGGCCTTGAGCAACACGTCCAAGGCCGAAGCCACATGGGTTGGCTCAATGGCATCGAACAAAGGCAGGTCTGAGAAATCAAGCAGCGGATTGGTGTTGGACATGGCGGTGGCTTGGGATGTGTTCATGACTTCTCAGATAAGGCGCGTTGTGCCGATTCCAAGGTATTGACCAACAACATGGTGATGGTCATGGGCCCCACGCCGCCTGGCACGGGCGTGATGTAGCTGGCTACTTGCTTGACGCCTTCAAAGTCAACGTCACCGCAGAGTTTGCCTTGGTCGTTGCGGTTCATGCCCACATCCAAGACCACTGCGCCGGGTTTGACCATGTCTGCGGTGAGCACATTGCGTTTGCCCACGGCGGCCACGATGACATCGGCTTGCAGCGTCATGGCTTTGAGGTCGGGTGTGGCGCTGTGGCAAATGGTGACGGTTGCGTTTTGCTGCAACAGCATGAGCGCCATGGGTTTGCCAACGATGTTGCTGCGACCAATGACCACCGCGTGTTTGCCTTTGAGCGAGTAACCAATGCTTTCGAGCATTTTCATGCAGCCGTAAGGCGTGCAGGGCCAAAAGCCTGGCATGCCGGTCATCAAGGCGCCTGCGCTGGCCATGTGAAAACCGTCCACGTCTTTGAGCGGGTTGATGGCTTCGATGACTTTTTGCGCGTCGATGTGCGCAGGCAAAGGCAGCTGCACCAAGATGCCGTGAATGCTGGGATCGTTGTTGAGCGCTTGAACGCGCGCCAACAAATCGGCCTCGCTCATGTCGGCTTCGTATTTTTCGAGCACCGAGTGCAAGCCAGCGTCCTCGCAGGCCTTGACTTTGTTGCGCACATAAACCTGAGACGCAGGGTTGTCGCCGACCAGCACAACCGCCAAGCCGGGTGTCAACCCTTTTGCTTTGAGTTGCGCGGTGTCTGCGGCCACTTGTGCGCGGAGTTGCATGGAGAGCGCGTTGCCATCGATGAGTTGAGCGGTCATGGTTGTATACGATTGAAGATTGGAATTAAAAACGCCCGTCGAAACGGGCGTGTTCAAGAGCGGTGTGCGCTTAGGCTTTGGGGGCGTTTTGTCCCAACGCTGTTTTGAGCAAGTCGGCCACCGTGTTGGCATTGAGTTTTTCCATGATGTTGGCGCGGTGGGCTTCCACGGTTTTGATGCTGATGCCCAAATCGTCGGCGATTTGTTTGTTCAGGCGGCCTGCCACGATGCGCTCCAGCACTTGGGCTTCGCGGCCAGTGAGCTTGGCCATCAAGGCTTCACGGCTGGCGGCTTGTTGGTGTTCGGCAAACGATTCTTTGGCGTGTTCCAACATGCGTTCGACCAGGCTGACCAATTCGTCTTCTTTGAAAGGCTTTTGGATGAAGTCCATCGCGCCTTTTTTCATGGTGTTGACCGCCATGGGCACATCGCCATGGCCTGTGATGAACACGATGGGCAAGGGCGACTTGCGTTCGACCAGTTTGTCTTGCAATTCCAAGCCGCTCATGCCGCCCATGCGGATGTCCACGATCAAGCAGGCGACTTCGCGGGCGTCGTAGCGGCTCAAAAACACTTCGGCGGAGTCAAAGCAACGCACGCGGTAGTCTTTGCCTTCGAGTAGCCATTGCAGGGAATCGCGAACGGCCTCATCGTCATCGACAACATAGACCGTACCTTTTTTAGGAATCAAACTCATGCAGATGCTCCGACTTCAACGGGCGGG